>NZ_AJML01000028.1:0-27224 GCF_000259525.1 Streptococcus sp. SK140
TTGATTTCCTAATGCTAAAGCACGGTCATTAATCTTGATGTCTTCTCTCATTGCATTCCCTCCATTTTCTGACTGCACCTATTTTCTCATAATTCTGACAATTTGGCAAGCTTTTCCCAATCAAGACGTGATCCGCCATAAAAACGAAAGCCTAGAGATTGCCAGAGTTGGGCCAAATCACCCAAAGATCTAACAACCTAGAGTAAGACGATATTGCCATAAGTTAGAGAGAGAAGCTTAGAGAATGAATTATTTTCTAAGAAGTACTTTTTAAAAAGAAAAAGTAGAGAAAGGTCATCTCTACTTTTTAGATATTATTTTGACTTCACAGGCTTATCTGCCAAGGCCTTGATAGCTGATGCTATCGTTTCTGCGTAGAGCTTAGCACCCTCTTCTAATTTGGTATTATCACTTCCAAAGTGAACCTGGTCCGTTCCTTTCCAGATGTCTGGATGATCTTTAGACACCTGATTCCAGTCTGCAACCTCAATGTAAGGATACTTTTGAGCTACTTCACGCACATAGCTAGCATACTGTTCTACATAAGGCTGAGTTGCTTGAGTTGTATCACCCTCATAAGGTGTCACAAGTACAAGCTGATGTCCCTTAGGTAGATTTGTTATCAAAGAATCAATATCAGCCTTATAATCCTCAGGGTTATTCACTCCAGTAGCAATAACAACTATTTTAGGGAGGACTTTATTCTGACTGTGGTTGAGCATAATAGCATTGGCTTGCTTGGTATTTCTGCTTACTTGACCATCTGTCTGAGCGTCTGGTAGAACCTCTTTAAGTCCAGGTGTTGCACGCAAGGTTACAGAATCTCCGATAATGGATACACCTTCAGCAATATTGTAGCGACTGGCTTCTGCTTGATCCGCCATGGTTTTTGTACGGGTAATATTGGTTTGAGCTTGATTGAGGCCATTTACCATCAAATCCGTTTCAAAAGCACCGACTTGGGGAGCTATGAGCATCACAATCAGTGTCAGCAAGCTAAGAAAACCGACGCTACCCGCAAAGATTGGTTGAATATGCGGAATTTCTTTTACCCTTTGCAATAAGCTAGTGTTCTTCCCGGCAATGAAAGGTTCAATCACATAGAAAGAAAGGCTTGCAAAGAGATAAGAAAAGATAGTGGTGAGAATCACTGCCGGTAGATTGCTCATCAACTGAGAGAAAATGATATAAAACGGCCAGTGGAAAAGATAAACGGCATAGCTCGTATCAGCTAAGAAGCTAATTACCTTGGGTTCTTCAATCGTCGGAGTTTTCTCATGTAAAACTCGTGCTGCAACGATCATCAAAAGGGCAGCTAAACTTGCCAACAAGAAGCCAAGCAAGTAGGCAAAGAGATAATTGAATTTCACAAAGAAGGTCAATAAGAGTAAAACTCCGAGACCAGCCCCAAATACTAGCAAGGTCTGTTTCAAGTCTAGGGTTTGATTCAAACGTTTGAGAAGAGGTGTCGTATGACGAACTCCTATCAAGGTCGCAAGCACACTTCCTAAAAAGAATGGATAAACATGAGTCAAACTTGAAAAGTAAAGCGTTGAGTATGAGCTAACGATAAAGCTACCAATAAACATTGAAAGAAAGCTAACGACGAAGGTAGCTGAAGATAGTAGAAAGACCATTCCCCGTAGTTGCCCACCTGTTTTGGCTTGCTTAGACATGAGCCAAACTGCCAAGCCCCACAAGATATAGTAATGAACTTCAACCGCTAAACTCCAGTTGTGAACAAAGAGGTGAGGGATAAATTGAGATTCATAACTTCCTCCTGTCAGCATTTCATAGAAGTTAGTCATAAAACCAAGGACACCAGCAATCTGACCACCGATTCCTGCCACATAATCCTGTCGAACCAAGAAAGTAAAAGGCATAACAACCAGGATCATCAAGACGACTGGGGGAAAAATCCGATAGAAGCGTCTCCTGAAAAATCCTAAGATATCGATTTTCCCTTTTTGTCCAAATTCTTCTAACAGGAGTGACGTAATTAGGAAACCTGAGAAGGTGAAAAAGACATCAACCCCGAAGAAACCTCCTGGAAAAACCGTCTGAAAGAAATGGTACAAAAGCACCAAGAGTAAGCCTGTAATCCTGATCAAGGAAAACCATTTAATACGCATACGAGTTTATTCTCCGTTCATTAGAGTAGTTAAAAAACCATCTAATGTTCATTCCATATTACCTTTATTTTATCAAAAAAAGAAGAAAAATCCTAAGAGAAAACTTAGGATTTCAGCTTTAGATTGATAATCTTAGAAATTACGACCTGATTTATTGTAGCCATATTTTTCAACAAAATGCTCACGGAATTCCAAGAGATTGTCATCCATAATAGCCTGACGGACCTGCTTCATGAGATTGAGCAAGAAGTAGAGGTTATGGTAACTTGTCAAGCGGATACCAAAGGTTTCGTCAGCCTTGAGCAAGTGACGAAGGTAGGCACGGGTGTAGTTCTTACATGTGTAGCAATCGCACTCAGGATCAAGTGGGGTAAAGTCCTCCGCAAACTGGGCATTCTTGACAACCAAACGTCCTTGGCTAGTCATACAAGTTCCGTTACGAGCGATACGAGTCGGCAAGACACAGTCAAACATATCAACCCCACGAATAACCCCATCAATCAAGCTATCTGGTGCTCCCACTCCCATCAAGTAGCGAGGTTTGTTTTCAGGAAGGAGTTGAGTGGTGAAGTCCAAAACTGCGTTCATCTCTTCATGAGTTTCACCTACTGCCAACCCTCCGATAGAGTATCCTGGGAAGTCCATGCTGACAAGGTCATGAGCTGACTGACGACGAAGATCTTCAAATCCTGCACCTTGTACAATCCCAAACAAACCTTGGTCATGTGGACGACGATGAGCTTTTAATCCACGCTCAGCCCAACGGCTGGTACGTTCGATTGACTTCTTCACATAATCATAAGGTTGATAAAATTGAGGACATTCGTCAAAGGACATCATAATGTCTGACCCTAGATTGTTTTGGATAGAGATGGCTTTTTCAGGTGATAGAAACATTTTAGAACCATTGAGGTGGTTCTTGAACGTTACCCCTTCTTCTGTGATGTTACGACTATCCGCTAGAGAGTATACTTGGAAACCGCCACTATCTGTCAAGATAGGCTGGTCCCAGTTCATGAACTTGTGAAGACCTCCAGCACGGGCAATGAGTTCATCTCCAGGACGCAGCCACAAGTGATAAGTATTAGATAGGATAATTCCTGACCCCATCTCTTTTAACTCTTCTGGTGATTGGGTTTTGACCGTTGCTTGTGTCCCAACTGGCATAAACATAGGAGTTGGGAAGGTTCCGTGTGGCGTGATAATCTCACCCAGACGAGCTCCCGTGTGTTTTTCTTTTTTAATCAAACGATATTTGATTGGTGAATCTAACATTTTTTACCTCCGAAGCTGGGAAAGACAGTCCCAGTTCTTACTTTGTGCCCAAGGGCATACTGTATGATTCTATCAAAAAAAACAGGAACTGTCACGAACTATGGTATAATGAAAGAATGAAATACCCAAAAATTGATTTAAAAGAAGTTCGTCAACAAGCTAAACAGTTTCAAGCTGAACATCCACGTTTATTGCTTGTCTTTTTATTACCAAGCATTTTCTTGATTCTATCCAGCTTTATCAGACCTTTATCCCTACTTGATGAGGGAATTCTTGAGCAATCCTTCTTTACTTTTTTGATGAGCTTGATCCAGTCCTCACTCTTTCCTCTAGCAGTTGGATTCACAAGTGCTATTATCCTAGCTGGTGCTCTTTTTACAACCATTAATCTTTACAGAATTTCCGAGATAGAGCTTTCTTTTAAAGATAGTCTGTCCTTACTTGACAATCGCTTCTTCACCCAGACCTTTCTGACTCTCTTGCTCAAGCGTTTCTATCTCTTTTTGTGGAGCATCCCTAATCTTTTTGGAGTTTACTTGCTCTTTTACAGCAGTGCTATGGCTCGTAAATTTGTAGAACTTCATCCCGAATTTCCAGCTGTCGACGTCACCAATTCAGATATCGAACACTTCCTACTTACTTTTGCACTTTACTTCTTTGGTAGCGTCTTTCTGATGATTTTGGGAACCATTGCCTATCTGCCGCAATACTACGCTTATTCCCAAGTAGAGCTACTCCTTTGTGATACCCTTGCAATTGGAATTGCCAAGCCAAGTCGCGTACTCAAAACCAGTCGCTTCCTTATGAAAGGCTATAAGTTCCAACGCTTCGTACTTGATTTACAACTCCTACCATGGTATCTTCTTATCTGGATCAGCTTTGGAATTGCGAGCATCCCTTCTTTCCCTTATATCTATAGTAGTCAATTCTTCTTCTATCAAAGATTACTCGAAATCAAGCGGAGAAAAGTTTAATGTGAATGATTAAAACCAGCACCTTCTATGGAAAGTGCTGGTTGTTTTTATTTTAAGAAAAGGATACTCAAGAGTGCTAGGATTGCTGGTCCGCCTTGCTTGAGAATGATTTTTTTATCTGCTGTTAAGGCACCATAAGTCGCTGCTCCTATGACAAACAACACAAAGATTGTTACGATTTCTAAGCTATGTGAGAAATAAATTCCGTAAATAAGAAATACCCCAATCAAGGCATTATAAATTCCTTGGTTTTTAAACAGTGAGGTGACAGATGGTCGAGTCAACTCTTCCTTGTCCATAATAAAGACACGACTGGTTGCATCTGATTGGGTTGCCATACTCTCCAAATAAAAGATATAAAAATGCTCTAGAGCAACAAGGGTTGCTAAAATAGTAGTAATGGTTGACATCGTTTTCTCCTTAAAATTCTATTTTTTCTAAACCTGAGACTAGTTTTGTCAGTAAGGTTGTCAGTTCTTTTTGCTCACCAGTCGATAAGATGCTCTCCATCTGTTCCTTCACCTTCAGGTGACGTTGAGGCGGATTAACCAAGAGTTGATTCTTGGCTTCTTGGGTTAATTCAACTAAGACTTCTCGCTGATTGGCCGGATTACGCTTGCGACTGACATAGCCCTCTGACTCTAGTATCTTAAAATGACGGGTCAAGGCCGCCTGGTCAATCTTTAACTTCTCCTGAACGGCAATCTGGTTGCAGGGTGACTGTTGCAGTAAAAACTGCAGGATTTGATAGCGGGTCAAACTAATTCCCAATTGTTTCTTAAAAAGTTGAGTGATCATCTGATCTGTTAAATGGAGCTGGTACAATAAGTCGTTAATTTTTTTCATTTCTACCTCCCTGCGTAAACTTGATTTGTCAACTATTGACTTATCAAGTATATTGCAGAAAGATTAAAAACGCAACTATTTTGCTTACTCACGAAAAATAGCCTCTTGGTTTCAATCCCAAAAGGCTATTATTTCTATATTCTAGATAAAATCCAGCACTAACCTACCAAATCTGCTCGAAGGATTTCTCCCTCTTTATCAATGACCACTTCGATGGCATGGCCTGCAAAAATTTCTTCACGATCATCATAGTAGAGGGTCAATTCTCCATCTTCGTTGATTGATAGTTCACTCAAGGAAAGTGAGTTGGTAAAATACTCTTCTGTTAACACTACATCATTTTCATCTGAATCTATCCAGTCTTGAGCTGTTTCCCACAGTTCTTTGACAATATAGTCTTTAATCCGAGTATCTTGAACTTGGAAAGTTCCCATAAATTTCTTTAGATCATCAAAAGAACTTGGTGGGAGACTTTCATCTGCACTCGCAGCAAAGATAGCATGAATCTTACCACCCTCGTAAGTGATAAATCCTTCAAACCAAGAATAGGCTCTGTTTAAGGTGAATTCGCCAATATCGTCTTGAATGATGACCGGTTTTTGATAGGTTTCAATCAAGGTCTCTAACCTAGAGTCTGTGGATTGGTCATCTAGGTATTCCAGCAAGTGGTAGCAGTTATTAGCTACTTCTGACATATATGGCTCTAACTCCATGAAGGGGCGTTTTTGGCATTTGATATGATGAATTTTGTAGGGTTCAAAACTAAAGCCCCATCTCTTTTCTTCAAATTCCTCAGGAGTCAATACCCATTCCAAACGTCCCTCACGTTCAGAGAAGTCCTGAGTTTCAACATTGACACTAGCTTTAAAATGAACGGACGGCATTTTACAGCCATCTTTTAAAGAAGCAGCCCCATTTACATTTTGGAGGGTAAAAATCAAGAGTTCAACGATTTCTCCAGTAAATTCCTGTTCAAAATCATCTCTTGTTTTCTCAAATGGAGTTTTTAATCGGTTTGTCATCCTTATCACCCTTTCTCTCTATGCTTAAAATCGTTAGCATAACCTTGTATCCGCTTACATTATATCGTGTTTTAGATTTTATTTCACTTATAAAGTGTGTCATAACAAAAAAAGAAGCGGAAACTCAAGTTCCCAACTTCTCATTATTCTTAGTTCATCGATACGTGTACGTGGTCATAGTGGTTTTCTGTAACGCTTCCACGATCTGGCATTGGATTCCAAGTGTAGGCTGGTCCGTATTTGCTATCGAATGGTGCATAGAAACGTTGTTTCCAGATGATGTAGCTGATGCCACGGCTAGCCATATTTTGGATAGCATAATCTGCAATTTGGTCCCCAAGAGCAGAGCTTACTGGAACCATAAAGTCAATGGCAAGACCTTTTCCGTGGTCGCCACTATCTCCTGGACGGTAACCACTAAATGACGTGATTCCGAACAAATTAGCTACTTCCTCTTTAAAGGCAGCCGTTTGTGGCTGAAGACCTGCATTTTCTGATTTTGAAGCTGCAATACTTGCATAATCAGGTGCTGCTGGTGCTGCATAAGTCGCTGATGAACCTTGGCTTGCTTCAGCTTGATAAGTTGATGGTGCTGATTGAGTCTCTGTTACAGTCTCTGTAACTGGTGCTTCTGTTGTAGTCGTTTCTTCCACTACAGGTGTTTCTGCGACCGGCTCTTCTACTGGTGCTGAAACTTCTGTAACGGCTCCTGTTGTTGTTTCTGCTGCAGATTCTTCTGCTGGTGTTGCAACTTCTGTAACAGCTTCTGTTGTTGCTTCTGCCACTGGCTCAGCTACAGTTGTTTCTGCAACTGGTTGAGTTAAATCTTCAACCTGTACAGTTTGGTCATCTACAGTGACTTGGTTGGTTGTCAAATCTGCTGTTGCAGTTGTACCTTCGCCTCCTTGAACTGTATCAGGGGTTTGAATTTCAACCTCTGTCACTTCTTCTTTTTCATTTACAGTTGTTGTAAGGACTGTCTCAGGGAAGATCAAATCAATATTGCTGATCTTGTTCAAGTTAGCAAGAACGGTCACATCCACTCCCAAAGCTTCGGCAATGGTACTTAAGGTATCACCATACTGAATCGTATAGCTTGTTTTATTCTCACTCTTGGTAACATCGTTTTGAATTTGCTCAACACTACGCGCTGTCCACACTAATTCTTCTGCTTGAGTTGCCAAGGCAGGGGCAAAAGATAATGCTACTGTTGATGCTAAAATAATTCTTTTCTTCATACTATTCAAACTCCTTTTCAAATGTAGTACCTGTCTATCATAACACAAAGAAAATAGAAAAAAAGCCCTTTTGGGGCTATTTAACAGAACTGTACATTCGTTGTAACAAATCACATTACTTGAAATAGTTTGTTAGTTTCCTGTCATCAGGCTGACACATTCTTCTTGAAGAAAATTCTAGAAGGAAAGCGAACTAATATCTTCTAAACGCTCTATCTGTTGATTACAAGTTGCAGGTGAGGCAAGAAAATTGATACTCTGAATCCCACTATTTTGAGCAAATTCGATATCCAAAGTCCGATCACCGATATAATAAGTTTGCTGAGGATCTAGTTCATACTTATCTATAAGATAAATCGCAGCTTCTGGACTAGGCTTCCGAGAAAAGCCACTTTGATTGGTTAAAATTTCTGTGAAATAGTGGGCCAAACCCAAATTCTCCAAAATTGTAAAAGCATTGTCCCCTTTATGGGTATAAACAAACTGCTCAATCCCTTGCTGATCTGCCCAAGCTAAGATTTCACGCGCCCCTGGCATCAGAACAACTTGAGCATTCTTCTCAGCCAAGCTCTGAGCACGAACCTGATTGAGCATATCTGCATCCAAGCCTCTTTCTTCTCCCACCTTTTCCAACAGATCTTGAACGGAAGTTTGTAGAATAAAGGCACGAACCTCAGCCTTATCATAAGGAATGTCAAACTGGTCAAAAGTCTCTTCGATTCCTGCTAAAATAGCCTCATAAGAGTCCAACAAGGTCCCATCTAAATCCCAGATAAATCCAATTTTTTTCATATGTCATCCTTTCAAAGAGATATATTGCTTATAACGATAGTGCAGGAAGAACCAGCGAAAACCATTATCCAAAAGCGTTCCTGCCCAAATACCAGGCAAGCCCCATCCAAGAACAATTCCCATCAGATACCCTGTTCCGATACGGATACACCACATTCCGATACTTGTCGCATAAAAGGGGAGGCGTGCATTTCCCAAACCCTGCCAGACAGCTGTATAAATGACTGTTCCCGTCGTCATAGGAGTTCCTAGTAGAGAGAACAGCGTCACCATAACACTGGCTTCAATAGCCACAGGATTGCTGGTATAGAGGTGACTTAGGGGCGTTCCGAGAGCATAGATACTAAGAGTTAAGGGCAACATAAGAAAGAGGGATAGCCAAAAAGTTTGCTTACTTAAGTTGTCTACCCTTGCCCAATCATCTTCTCCAACTGCTCGAGCTACCTGCATGACTGTTGCTGTAGCAACACCAAAGGCTGGCATATAGTTAAACTGAGTCAAGACTTCACCGATAGCATTTCCTGCGACTGCCTCAGTTCCGAAAGAAACAACCAAGGCAATAATGACCACATCTCCAGCTCGCATCATGAGACGTTCTCCCGCTGCAGGTAAAGCCAAAGTCAGTAAGTCTTTGTCCAGTCCAAAGCTTGGTCTCGTATATGGAAGTTTTAATTGTGACCATAAAATCACAACCCCAACCAAACGAGATAGGATGGTTCCCCAGGCTACACCAGCTATGCCCATATCAAGGATGAAAATAGCTAGACTTGAAAAGAGAATATTCAAGGCATTGGATAAAAGACTCACATAAAGGGGAAGACGCGGATTGTGGGTGGCACGAATCAAGGCACCCAGACTAGTCATCAAGCCCAAGAGAACAATTGTCCCACCGACCAAAGCTAGGTATAGTCCTCCACTCTCAGCTACAGACGCTTCTGTCCCCAAAAGACCAATCATCTCTCGACCGGCAAAGATGGACAAGAACCCTAAAATCAAGCTCAAAAGCAAGGTTATCTTGAGCGCTTCTGTCACATGGTAGGCTAGTCTAGACTGGTCCTTCTGCCCCAAACTTTTTGAAATGACGCTGGAAATAGCTGCTCCCAAAGCAATAAAAATAGCCTGGTAAATGGTGATGATATTACCCGCTACAGACACACCCGAAATGGCGATTAAGCCCAGATGGGCCACCAGATAGCTATCCACCATGCCCATGAGCATCTGCAAGAAATTTTCACCCATGGCTGGCAGGGCTATGTTGAGAATGTCTTTATTTTTCTTAAACAATCCTTCCTCCTGATGAAAAGAAACTCAGTTAGTTGCCCAACCGAGTTTACTTCCTCTGTTTTAAAGTCCTAGATAAGATTCTACTGCTGCCTGCATATCTGCCGCTGCAACAGTTGTCTTGTGACGAACCGGAGCTGTTTCGAGGCCATCAACTGCTGGTGGCACTGCCACTCCTGAAATTTTGTGCAACTGAGCCAAAGCTTCAAAGTCGGTCAAGCCTGATTTCCCTGTTACAGCTTCTACTGCAACTACTGGGAATTTATATGGACTAGCTGTTGAAGCAATTACGGTCTTAGCCACATCACCTGTCCCCGCTTGGTATTTTTTATATACGGCCGAAGCAACTGCTGTATGAGGGTCCTCAATATAAGCATCTGACTCATAAACACGCTTGATTTCTGCTGCAGTTTCTGCTTCCGTCGCATACTCAGCTGCAAAAAGGTCAAGGTTTTCTTCATCAAAATCTGTCAACTCATACTGACCTTGAGTGTTCAAAGCATTCATAAGTTCAGCTGTCTTAACCGCATCATTTCCCAAAAGATGGAAAATCAAGCGCTCTAAGTTTGAAGACACTAAGATATCCATAGATGGACTAGTGGTTACCTTAAACTCACGCTTCTTGTCATAGACACGAGTTTTAAAGAAGTCTGTCAAGACATTGTTGTCATTTGAAGCACAGATCAACTTGCCGACTGGTAGGCCGATTTGTTTAGCGTAAAAGGCAGCCATGATATTTCCAAAGTTTCCTGTCGGTACTGTGAAGTTTACTTTTTCACCAGCATTAATTTCGCCAGTTTTAACAAGCTGAGCGTAGGCATAAACATAATAGACAATCTGTGGTACCAAACGACCAATATTCATAGAGTTAGCTGACGAGAACTGGAGCTTGTTGGCTGCCAATTTCTCACGAAGAGCCACATCATTGAACATATGTTTCACGTTTGTCTGAGCATCGTCAAAGTTTCCATCAATGGCGATAACATGGGTATTTTTGCCCGTTTGAGTTGTCATTTGCAACTCTTGTACCTTGCTGACACCGTCTTTTGGATAAAAGACGATAATTTCAGTACCTGGAACATCCGCGAATCCTGCCATAGCAGCTTTCCCAGTATCTCCAGACGTCGCTGTCAAGATGACAATCTTGTTTTCCAAGCCGTGTTTCTTAGCTGCCGTTGTCATAAAGTAAGGCAAGATAGACAAGGCCATATCCTTGAAGGCAATGGTTGAACCGTGGAAAAGTTCCAAGTTGTATTGGCCATCAAGTTTTACAAGAGGGGCAATTGCTGGTGTATCAAACTTGCTGTCATAGGCGTTGGTGATACAGTAGTCCAACTCTTCTGCTGTAAAGTCATCCAAGAAAGCTGACAAGACAAGCTTAGCTACTTCTTGGTAAGAAGCGTCTTTCAATGTGCCAAAATCCAAGTCCACCTTTGGATAGCTAACTGGAGTAAACAAGCCTCCATCTGTTGCCAAACCTTGCAAAATCGCTTGGCTGGCTGTTACTGTATTTTTCGCATCACGCGTTGATTGATAAACTAATGTCATAAATCTCTATCCTTTATCTATAGTCTCATCCATTATAACATGATTTTTCAGAAAATTCTCCCTTTATAAGAAAATTATAGAGTCAATTTTTCTTTCAAAGGCTCTAAATAGGTCATTTCTTGCTGATCTCTCATCTTAAGACCTTGCTCTGCTATAGCTAGCAAGTCTTTGGAGAACTGGACAATCCCAGCTATCTCCTCATCTGAAAGCTGTTTCTTAGAAAACTGACGTCTCAAAGACTTGTAGTCACGACCAAAACTTTCAAAGAAAGAAGCTGTTTCTAGGTAAGCTTCAAGCTTGTCTAGATTCACCAACAAACCTAGATGAAAGGCTGCTGAAGCAAAGGTTCGGTCTAGCGGCTGTGTACAAACACTACGAAATTCGACCGTTCCTCGTGTTGTTAAATCTTGGAATTGGTAGCTACGGTGCGTTTGGAAATCCTTTTCTAGAGGAACAAGAAGAGTTTCTTTCCCATTTAGAGTATAAGCATGAATCTCGTCAGTAGCTAGGTAATCTCTAGCTTGAATCGGAGAAAAATAATAGGTTTCTCCATCTCGTTCTGATGTGAAAATCGCAGAATGGTCTAAATAATCAAAGAAATCATCCTCATCTTTAAAGAGTCTGGTATTGACACCAACATTCTCTGGATAAATTCCATGCATGGAATCTTCCCAAAAAATATCTCGTGAAATCAAAGTATCCCAGTCTGCTCCCGAAAACTGAGAATTGGCAAACAGGTAAGCTTTAGCTGCCTCAAGCTGAGTGAATGCATTGATGACACGTAGGTAGTTAGCAGTCGATACATCCAACTGAACTTGGCTCCCACAGATAAAGGCTCCATATTGTGGAAAGTCATGTAAAGAAACAGATTCCTGATTGTTGCCCATCTTCAGATAGTCCAATAACATCTGGTAGCGAGGATATGCGACAGGCCTATTATCATTGATATCCCAATTCGGGTGAATCCCCCAACCTTGAATAGCATGTTCCTTTTCTCCTAGCTTCTCCTGAATTACTTCCATATAGGCTCTAAAGCGCTCTTCCACTTCCTGAATACTCTTTGCCTTCCCAAAAGCAAACTCCAAGGTCGTGTAAGAAACCTCAAACAAAATCCGATCTTGACTCATCGGTTCTACAAGTTGAATTGGATTGCCATCCTGGTCCTCCTTTTCAACTTTCAGACTGAGAGCATCCACCAAAAAGCGCAACAAATCCTTGCTGACTTCAATATCTGTAGGTTTCCCTTTCGTATGAACAATCGGAAACTCCAACTCAATACCGACGTAGAGGTCTGGATTTTCTTTGATATTTTTTAGATAACGATTTTTCAATAACTTGATAGAAGGGGACATACATACCTCTCACTCTAACTTCTCTTACTAGAAACGATAATTGCTTTCTATATTATACCAAAATCCCCTCGAGAAAGAACTCAGAAAAATTCTGAAAACCTTAAAGAGGCGATATAAAAGTCAACTTTTCTAGCATTTATAGGTATTTACTCGCCAATACATCAATCTTACTTGTTCAATTTTCACAGTCTGATCAACCAGTTAAGCGATTACATAGTTTTTTACCTCAAAACTATTGTACCATATTAAATATCGTGATATACTTCACATATAAGTAAATAAGAGGGCGGTTCAAATTCGACTTCACTTGAAAGCTTTTCAAGCCAAGCCCCTTTTCCTCTGCACCTCAACGACTAATCAAGGAGGATAGCTATGAAAGCTGTTGTTGTAAATCCAGAAGGCACTGGTGTTGCTATTGAAGAAAAAGTTCTCCGTCCACTCGAAACTGGGGAAGCTCTTGTAGAAGTTGAGTACTGTGGTGTCTGCCACACTGACCTCCACGTTGCACATGGTGACTTTGGTAAAGTTCCAGGACGCGTTCTCGGTCACGAAGGTATCGGTATCGTCAAAGAAGTTGCTCCTGATGTTAAAAGCCTAAAAGTTGGTGACCGTGTCAGCGTAGCTTGGTTCTTTGAAGGCTGTGGTATGTGTGAATACTGTACAACTGGGCGTGAGACTCTTTGCCGTACAGTTAAAAATGCTGGCTACTCAGTAGATGGTGGTATGGCTGAACAATGTATCGTAACTGCAGATTATGCTGTTAAGGTTCCAGAAGGGCTCGATCCAGCCCAAGCTTCTTCTATCACTTGTGCCGGTGTTACCACATACAAGGCTATCAAAGAAGCAAAAGTTGAGCCAGGTCAATGGGTTGTCCTCTATGGTGCTGGAGGTCTTGGTAACTTGGCTGTTCAATACGCTAAAAAAGTGTTCAACGCTCACGTTATCGCAGTAGATATTAACAACGATAAACTTGCCCTAGCTAAAGAAGTTGGTGCAGATATCGTGATTAACGGTCTTGAAGTCGAAGATGTCCCAGGCCTTATCAAAGAAAAGACAAACGGTGGTGCTCACTCAGCTGTCGTAACAGCTGTATCAAAAGTTGCCTTTAACCAAGCAGTTGACTCTGTTCGTGCAGGCGGTCGTGTAATAGCTGTCGGTCTCCCATCTGAAATGATGGATCTTAGCATCGTCAAAACAGTTCTTGACGGTATCCAAGTCATCGGTTCCCTTGTTGGAACACGTAAAGATTTGGAAGAAGCCTTCCAATTTGGTGCTGAAGGTCTCGTTGTTCCAGTCGTTCAAAAACGTCCTGTCGAAGATGCCATTGCTGTCTTTGATGAAATGGCTGCTGGTACCATCCAAGGTCGCATGGTTTTAGACTTTACCCACTAAGATAAATAATAAATGCCAAAACGAGGTCGGGACAGAAGATCCCACCTCGTTTTTTTGTAATAAAATTTTGACACGACAACTAATTGGACTTGGGGCACTTTTTAGACGCCCAAGAGCACTACTGACGAAAACTTCCTAGTTCCTCTGCTTTTTTATATTAAATTTTTTTACCATTTTATAGACTATTTTATAAAAAGTTGATATATCAATATTTACAAAGATGAAACTTTGAGATTTTTTTCACTCTTTATTATAATTAGTTGCTTTTTTTCTGAAAACGATTTATACTTAAGGAGTCTTAAAGTTTTCTTAAACTACAAGTCAAACATTTTATAAGGAGGAATGACAATAATGAGTATCGGAATCATTATTGCGAGCCACGGTGAATTTGCCGCGGGTATTCATCAGTCAGGATCTATGATCTTTGGTGAACAAGAAAAGGTTCAAGTTGTAACCTTTATGCCAAACGAAGGTCCAGATGATTTATACGCCAAGTTCAACAATGCTGTGGCTGCATTTGACGCAGAAGATGAGGTTCTAGTCTTGGCTGACCTTTGGAGTGGATCTCCATTTAACCAAGCTAGCCGCGTAATGGGAGAAAATCCTGAGCGTAAATTTGCCATCATCACAGGACTTAACTTGCCGATGTTGATTCAAGCCTACACAGAGCGCCTCATGGATGCTAATGCTGGAGTGGATAAAGTCGCTGCGAACATCATTAAAGAAGCCAAAGATGGCATCAAGGCTCTTCCAGAAGAGCTAAACCCAGCTGAGGAAGTTGCAACTGCTGCAGCTGCTCCTGTAGCCCAAGCTGCTATTCCAGAAGGAACTGTTATTGGAGACGGTAAATTGAAAATCAATCTTGCTCGTCTTGATACACGTCTTCTTCACGGACAAGTCGCAACTGCTTGGACACCAGATTCAAAAGCAGACCGTATCATCGTTGCTTCAGATAACGTTGCAAACGACGATCTTCGTAAAGAGTTGATCAAACAAGCTGCTCCTAACGGAGTAAAAGCTAACGTTGTACCAATCAAAAAATTGATTGAGGTTGCAAAAGATCCTCGTTTTGGTGAAACACACGCCCTTATCTTGTTTGAAACACCTCAAGATGCCCTTCGTGCTATCGAAGGCGGTGTGCCAATCAAGACTCTTAACGTTGGTTCAATGGCTCACTCAACTGGTAAAACAATGATCAACAACGTATTGTCAATGGACAAAGACGACGTTGCTACATTTGAAAAAATGCGTGATCTTGGTGTTGAATTTGACGTACGTAAAGTACCAAACGACACGAAAAAAGATTTGTTTGACTTGATTAGCAAAGCTAACGTTCAATAATTAAAACTAAATAGAAAAGGAATAAAACCATGTCAGATATTTCATTCATTTCTGCTATCTTGGTTGTAGTTGTTGCCTTCTTCGCAGGTCTTGAAGGTATCCTCGACCAATTCCAATTCCATCAACCAATCGTAGCATGTACCCTTATCGGTCTTGTAACTGGTAACCTCGAAGCAGGGGTTATGCTTGGTGGATCACTTCAAATGATCGCCCTTGGTTGGGCTAACATCGGAGCTGCCGTAGCTCCTGACGCTGCCCTTGCCTCTGTTGCTGCTGCAATCATCATGATCAAAGGTGGTAACTTTACTACTGAAGGTATCGCAGTCGCAACTGCAACTGCAATCCCTCTTGCAGTAGCTGGACTTTTCTTGACTATGATCGTTCGTACAATCTCAGTTGGTTTGGTTCACACTGCTGACGCTGCTGCTAAAGAAGGAAACATTGCTGCTGTTGAACGCGCTCACTACTTTGCCCTTGCTCTTCAAGGTCTACGTATTGCTATCCCAGCTGCACTCTTGCTTGCAATGCCAACTGAAGCCGTTCAAGGCGTATTGGAACTTATGCCAGAATGGCTTAAAGGTGGTATGGCTGTCGGTGGTGCTATGGTCGTTGCCGTTGGTTACGCTTTGGTTATCAACATGATGGCTACTCGTGAAGTATGGCCATTCTTCGCTATCGGTTTTGCTCTTGCAGCAATCTCTCAATTGACTTTGATTGCCCTTGGTGTCATCGGTGTTGCCCTTGCCTTCATCTACCTCAACCTTTCTAAACAAGGCGGAAACGGTGGCGGAGGAGCTGCAACTTCTAACGATCCAATCGGTGATATCCTAGAAGACTACTAGAAAGGGGAACAATCATGGCTGAAAAAATTCAATTATCAAAATCAGATCGCCAAAAAGTTTGGTGGCGTTCACAATTCCTTCAAGGTTCTTGGAACTACGAACGTATGCAAAACTTGGGTTGGGCTTACTCTTTGATCCCAGCTATCAAGAAACTTTACACTAAAAAAGAAGACCAAGCTGCTGCTCTTGAGCGTCACCTTGAGTTCTTCAATACTCACCCATACGTAGCTGCTCCAATCATGGGGGTTACTCTTGCACTTGAAGAAGAACGCGCAAACGGTACTGACATCGATGACGCTGCTATCCAAGGTGTTAAGATTGGTATGATGGGACCTCTTGCTGGTATCGGTGACCCAGTCTTCTGGTTTACAGTACGTCCTATCCTCGGTGCCCTTGGTGCATCACTTGCTGCGACTGGTAATATCGTCGGACCTCTTCTCTTCTTCTTTGGATGGAATGCAATCCGTATGTCTTTCCTTTGGTATACACAAGAGTTTGGTTACAAGGCTGGATCTGAAATCACTAAAGATATGTCTGGTGGTATCTTGAAAGACATCACTAAAGGAGCTTCTATCCTTGGTATGTTCATCCTTGCCGTTCTTGTACAACGTTGGGTATCGATCAACTTCACTATCAACCTTCCAGGTAAACAATTGTCAGAAGGTGCCTACATCGTATTCCCAGAAGGTCCTGTTACAGGTGGAGAATTGAAGGGAATCCTTGGTCAAGCACTTAGCGGATTGAGCTTGGATAGCGTTCAACCACAAACCCTTCAAGGTCAGTTGAACTCATTGATCCCAGGATTGATGGGACTTCTCCTTACTTTCCTTTGCATGTGGTTGCTTAAGAAAAAAGTATCTCCAATCACAATCATTCTTGCCCTCTTTGTAGTTGGTATCGCAGCTCGTTTCTTCGGTATCATGTAATTTCGGTGAGAATTTACAAACAAAAAAGAATCAGGTTTATCACCTGATTCTTTTGGCTCTTTGTCAAATAGTGTTGATGAAGAACCTAATGAAAAAAGAATCCAACAAAAATTGGACTACCTGTCTCCGGTTGGATACCGAAGACGGTAGCCCTAGGGTGTTTTTATTAAATTCTCACTTTTTGGGGTCAGTCCCTAAGCCTGATAGTAATTTTTTGTTCATACTATTCCCCTTTAGTCATTTACTACTTTAAGTTGCATTGCTTTAGCTACTTCTTCTGCCTTTGATCCCTTAGGTGTATGGATTTCTACATCTGGGTTACAGTTATCCACAAAATAGAAGTATTCTGTAATTTCTGTTACACTTGCTGGAATTGTAATAGATTTAATTGATGATGTCCCCCAGAATACTAATGTTCCAATACTCTTTGTTCCTTCTGGGAATACAACTGATTCTAATGAACTGTCAGAGTTGAAAACATCATCTTCTACTGTTTCTATTGACTTACCAAAGTGGACATACTTTAACTTATTGTCAATCGTAAACGCACCTTTTCCAATATATCGTACTGTATCTGGTAAAACGATTGCCTCACAATGTTTCAAGTTCGCAAGACCACGTTCTCCAATTGCGATAACAGGTTTACCTTTAATTTCCTTTGGTACACGAACAACCTTATCGTCAGAAGTACAACTATAGATGACATAACCTTCTTCCCATAAATATACGCATGTTAATATATTAATATCTTTAAGGATTTATAACTATAGTTCCTTAATTTTCCCAGTAAAAAAACGAAAGGCACCACAAGTTATTTATGTGTTTTCTTTAAACGATTCATGTACTTCTGTCGCAACTTCTCACCCGCCTTTAATTGCGGTTGCGATAGATTGAGGACCTAAATATGCATCCCCTGTTATTAGTTCATTTCTATTGTATTCTGATGTTGACCGAAAGTCAAATTTTTACCTTTCATCTAGAACACTAAAGTCTACTTTTGTTCAATTGCTGCAACGACAAGGTCACATGGAATAATATGTTCACTACCTGCCACTTCATGCGTTGATCTTCTTCCACTTTCATCTGATTCACCAAGTTCCATTGTAATAACCTTTACACCAGTTACTTTCCCACTCTCATCACGCAATACTTCTTTAATATTCTCTAAGAAATGGAATGTAACACCTTCATTGTGTGCATCTTTGATTTGTAGTGTAGCTTCTAGTATATTGTTCATATGGTCATCATCTTTTGTTTTAGGTTTCAGCGCTTTTAATATAATGGATGTTGGCCTTTTTGTATACACTAAAATAGGGTTGGTGGAAAATTTCCATCAACCCTAAAAATTATAGAACCACACAAAACCCTGACCAGAGATGGCCAGGGTTTTGTATTTCAAAAATTATTCTGTAAATTCTATAGTTACTTTTACTTCAGAATCCATTGAAGAAAATATTGTTTTATAATAATTGATTGCAGATTCTTTAATTTCACTCTTAAATTTATCTAAATACTCTGCTTGTTTATCACTAGAAAGTTGGTTAGCGACCAATTTCCCAGTATCAATATCTTCTGTAGTTCCACTTAATAACTCTCCATGACTATCATATAAATCATAAGGATTATCTTTTGAAAGTTCAACACCAATTACTTCCAATTTTGGAACAATAACCTTATATTCTTTTTCGCTTATTTGTTCAACCTTTACACTACTTTTAATTCCAAATTTAGCTTTATAATTTAAAATTACTAATGCTGCTTTTTTAGAGAACGGCACATCAAACTCAAAAACTTGAGTTGTTTTTGTTTCAGAAATAATTTCATTAATTCCCGCATTCAAAAATACAACTTCATTCACTTTTTCAATACTTTCGATATTAATTGACGATTTGACTTCTGATTTATGTTCCTTAGGTAAGAAAAATAGCACTCCAATAGCTATAATAGCTATTAATACCACATTCAATAGTACACTAAACATATTAACTTTCTTCTTTAATATAGACAAGATAAAAAAACCTCACTTTAAATAATCTATCTAAATTTTACACATTCTAAAGAAAATAGTCAATATTTTTTCGTACTATCTTCTAAAATTAATTGTGCCTATTAAAAATGAAATTAGTTTGTTGCATTTGATTATATTTTTTGAACACCAAATCCATTTAAAATTGAGTGCTATTTTGAGCACTAAAAAAGGGCTCTTTGTCAAATAGTGTTGATGAAGAAATTTAGGAAGGGATTAAGCAACTAATTGTTGCTTAATTCCTTTTTGTTTTGGGCCAAACATTTTTGTTATTAAAATAATCCTATTTCTAAAATGGTAATAGTTTCTAAAGCCGTAGGCATTTCTTTTAAGCACTTTTATTTTATTGTTTATTCCTTCAATAGGGCCATTTGTTCTAGTTGGATACTCACAAGTATTTTGAATATATGGCAAGTAAGTCATAAGAGTCTTTAATACTCTTTTTAAACCAGGAGATAGGTCTAATTGCGTAGCTGCTTCAATCGTTTCCTTGAATTCTATATAATCTCTATCCTGTATACATTCACGAAGTGAATGTACAACCTCATAATCATTTTTAAGAGATGGATTTTTTTCTAAGATATAATCTACAATTCCTTTACTTGTTATGAAGCTTTCAAAAAGCTTATAACGATTATATTTATAGTTCTGAAGTTCATTAGAGTTCTTTAAAATTAACTTCCAATAATGTTTTAACTTTCGATATAATTTAGAGTCTTTATAGCGATGCTTATTCATGACACGTACCCGAGTTCGATTTAATTCTCTATTTAAGGCTTGTACGATATGAAAAGGATCAATGATAATTTTAGCGTTAGGAAACATTTCTTTTATTAATTGAATGTACGGTAAGTACATGTCGATGGAGATAGTTTTTACCTTTAATCTAGTCTTAGGCTCAAAACGATGAAAATACTTTTTCAAGCTGTAAGATTTTCTATCTCGTACAACATCGACCAGCTTGTGTGTAGTGCTATCACAAATAATGAAGCTCATATTACTATCGGAAGATTTGACGGATTTAAATTCATCAAAACACAAATGCTCAGGTAAATCGTGTAATGGTTTAATCTTTAGTAAACGTGTTGTATCATCTATGATACGTCTTACCGTATGAACTGAAACATTTGTTTCTTTTGCGATATAGGTTTCAGATACTGTTTCACTTATTTTTGATTTAATTTCGTTTTTTAAGCGTTTAGAGATATGACAGTGTTTTTCTACGATTCGACTAGTGTCTGCGGTAAATGAAGAGCCGCATTCTCTACAGAGAAATCTCTGCTTGCGTAGATTTAAGTAGGCCGCTAGGCCTGAAACAGAACAGAGAGTGATACGAGATGTTTTCGTGCCGTTTTTAACGATATTATTATTTCGGCTAACACACCCACAAACGGTACAAAATTCTGGTTTATGCGTATAAGTAGCTGCATAAAATAAAGATTTTCTCTTTTTAAATATCTTCTCTTGAACTTTATTATCCCAAATAATGTTTTTATCTTTGATTTGTAGTGTAGCTTCTAGTATATTGTTCATATGGTCATCATCTTTTGTTTTAGGTTTCAGCGCTTTTAATATAATGGATGTTGGCCTTTTTGTATACACTAAAATAGGGTTGGTGGAAAATTTCCATCAACCCTAAAAATTATAGAACCGTTCTTTTTATATCTCATTTATTCTGCCAAGGCACCCATTGGATCCCATGGTGCAAGGACGATTGGTTCTGCTTCATAAGCAGCTCGTTCTTCTGCTGTTAGTAATTCTTTACGAACAACGATTTGGTAAGTGTATTCGTCCATCCAAGCATCTGAGGCAACAAAGTAACCATCTGCACCGACCTTGTCTCCCCATGAGTTTTCAACTTTCCACTTGATTGATTTGCCATTTTCATCCAAATCAACACCTGTCAAGACCATTGCGTGAGTCATCAAGCTTTCGCTGTAGTCCAAACGTCCTGCTTTGTCCTGAGTGAGTTGAATATCCATGCTTGATTCAAAGTCATAGACATCTGTCGCAAGGATTCCGGCTTTACGGTTGCTGAGTTGGCCGACATCTGAACCAAACCAAACAGTTTCTCCTGTTTGCATTTGGGCAATGGCCAATTCTTTCAAGCGTTCCATCGGTACGTTAATGTAACGAACTGCACGGCTACCAACCACATTTCCCAACATCTCAACTGTGTAAGATTTACCGTAAGGTTTATCAGCAGTTGGAGCATTGATCACAGAAACGTAGTCTTCTAATGGAAGGTCAACATATTTCTTGTAAAACTCTTGTGGCGTGATGCCTTTTTCGCTTTGGTAGTTGTTGTCCTTATCACGATAAGCAAAGTCAAATTGACGTGGCGGAAGTCCTAGTGACATGGCAAGGAAGTTAAAGATCTCCTGCAAGAGGTCTTCTTTCTTAGCTTGAACAGTCGCTTGGTCTGCGCCAGAAGCCAAGAGGTCACGCAAGATTTGAGCGTCTTGACGAAGCAATTTGTTAAGGATTGCATTGAGCTCACGACTATTGCTAGATGAAACAGATTCTGGATAAACAGACTTAGGTACGACACCGTATTTCTCAAAGAGAGAAACTACCATATCCCATTGTCCGCCATCTTGTTGTGGAGTTTGGAGTAGGAAGCTAACCTTGCGGCTGGTCAATTCTTGGTCAGCAGTCGCAATCACTTGCTCCAAGAACCAGTTTGATTTTTCATACTTGTCCCAGAAGAAGGTGTGGGCTTGTGACAATTCAAAGTTTTCAAGTTTGTATTGAGAAATGAGTTTGTGGCGGAAAGTATTAAGGGCCGCAAACATCCAGCAACGACCAGATGCTTTCTGGTTAGTGACCTTGTCCTTAGTCAAGTCAAGTGAGAAAACAGGTGTGTTGTCGACATGGCTTTGACGACGCTCAAGGGCTGCAAAGATTCCATTGTGGCTAGCAGCATTTTCGATAGCTTGGTATTTGACATTTGCTTCATAATTGGCAAATAATTTATCTGTAAATGATTCTTGAATCGCGTTCATAAAATCCTCCTTTTATTCTACAGTCTATTATAACTCTTTTCACAAAGGAAGCAACCAAAAACTGAAAAAGGCAAGGATATTTTCCTCACCTTTTTCAAAGATTACACAGTTTACCCAACACTTTCGAGCAAGTTTTCTAATTCCTCTGTGGTCAAGCGACGCCATTCCCCACGTTTCAGATTTTCATCCAAGGTCAAAGTTCCCATGGTCAGACGTTGCAAATCAACCACTTCCTTGCCACAGTATGCTACCATCCGTTTCACTTGGTGAAATTTTCCTTCTGCGATGGTCACGCGAACCAGACTTTGGTTTTTTTCTCTATCAAGAGATACAAGCTCCAGCTTGGCAGGCTGACAGGTAAAGTCTTTTAGCGGAATCCCTTGTGCAAATGTCTCAATGTCTTCATCCGTCATGGTTCCATCGACCTGCGCCAGATAGGTTTTATCCACATGGCGTTTAGGAGAAAGAAGAGCATGAGCCAACTGGCCATCATTGGTCAAGAGTAAGAGTCCATGCGTATCAATGTCCAAACGTCCCACTGGGAAAACTTCCTTTGATCGAGCTAAATCATCCAACAAATCCAAGACTGTCTTATGTTTAGAATCTTCAGTTGCTGAAATAACACCCTGGGGCTTGTTCATCATATAGTAAACAAACTCCTCGTACTCTAGCTTTTGCCCGTCAAAACAAATCTCGTCTGTCTCTTCATTGATTTGTAGCTTGGCAGATTTTTCCTTTTTACCATTGACCATCACACGCCCAGTCTTTAGAAAGTTTTTAACTTCCGTCCGACTTCCTACAGCGCAGGCAACTAAAAATTTATCTAATCTCATAGCACTATTATACCATGAAAAAGCATAGACTTAGAACCAAAAATAAGCCGCCTGATTGGGCGACTTTATTTTATAGGGAGATTATTATGAAAAATTTTTAGGAGTTAAAGTTAAGTTCTTCTTAACTTATGCTTATAGTATAAGCTAGATTCCTAAAAGTTTTCTTAAAATTTTCTCCTCAAACTTAAATTTCTTTAAATCTTCACTGTTAAAATCAAACGTTCTAGCAATACAGATAACGATTAGTTAAAAGTTAAAACCATAAAGAGGAGCAACAACACAAATAGTGATAAGCTAACAAACAAGGTTAAGACTTTAACAAGCGTATTGCTTTGCCAATAGCTGGGCTTTCCGATATTGCTGGTAGCATCCATAGAAAAAATTTGAGTTTGTCTGGGTTGAATGGTCACAAGAATGATTAAGGAAAAAGCTAAAATAATGGTTAAAATCATCAATAATTCAATCATTTTATTACCTCAAAAGTCCTATTAAAGTAAACAGTAAACCAATCAAAATGATGAGTCCAATCAAAAAAGAAAATGTCTTACTAATTTTTTCACCACGTGTAGATTTTTCTTTTTTGATGGGTTGTTGTTTCATCTCTTCCATGCGACCTTCAACGTCCTGATAGAATAGATCTTTTTTAGTCATGGCTTTCTCCTAAAATGGTTTCCATCCGCTCCTGATACATAATTGGATCCACATAATTGGCATGGTACCCTTGGTCTCCAAGAGCTCGACCCATCTCTTTGACATGAGAAAGGGCTAACTCAATGGTATGAATCATGTCATCAACTGCTTCCTTAGCGAAAATATGATTTGGAGCTGTATAGCGGCGATTATGGGCTGTTTCCTCAAAAGCTAGGACCAGTTGATTGTGTTCAAAAGCCTGACGAACAGCTTGAAGCAGTTCATTCCCATAGTTGATATCCAGGTAGATATCTGATAACTGATAAAGCTCCTGAATCTTTTGGGGACTGGCATTCTGATAGAGCACAACATTTGGATAGCGGAGCATATCCAACAACTTAGATGACATCTCTGTCACTGCTGCGATTCGGAAAGTAACCCTTGGTAAACTCTCCACCAGTTTTTCGATTTGCTCTAGTTGATCCGAATTGGTCACTATCAAGGCATCAGGACGAACAAAATTATCGCGCTTAAAGTGATAATGATAGCCTAGATGACTAAACTTATGATGGAATTTTTCATCCGTCAATTGCAAAGCACGTTCATAAGTCGCATAATCTGGAATGATAATGGTCTTAGCTCGAAGCTGATCATTCTCCAAGATCAGTTGCATATTTCCTGGTATATCATTATGCAATGGTTCTTGCCAAACCAGGATATCCTTACCTGATTTTTCTGGAAAATGGAAAGAAGTCAAAAACGAAGTAGATAGGGTATTAAAGAGAAGGTGGTCCAGATTCACATTCAAACCTTGCAAAAAGTCTATGATAAAGGCCACTCGACCAGAAAAATGGCGCAAACCTTGCCCTTCCAAGGTCAAGAGAATATCACCTGTGACATGGTTTTCCAAAATAACTTCTTTTTGATCTACGTCCCGATAAGAAGTCATGATAGCTTGACCAGATCCATCAAAGGTGGTCTTAGCAAAGCAAGCTCCAAAACGATTGTAGTGATCTACTTGAAAGATGCGGCCTGCTGGTGTCTTCCATTCGACTTTTTTCACCAAACGAGCCTGTAAGCCATCTGCAAAATGAATCACTGCTCGTTCTTGATTAAGGTCATTGATGGTTCCAAATTGATTATTCCCAGCAATCTCCCAAAAATCTGGGACGGGAACTTGGTTAAAGTACAAGGGTTTACCACTGTCATAACCCAAATAATAGGTGAAGGGTGAGACAACTCCATCTGGTAAAAATCCATCTGGTTCAATAACCACAGTCAAATCAGACAGTCCTGCCGCAGTCAGACTATAATGCAAATCTTGACTTTCTTGATTATATACATCAAATAACTGAATCATCCACTACCTCCTTGATTGTTTTTTCCCATTTGTTCAAAATCTCTTGAGTCAAGAATTTCTCAGCAATCTGGTAGGATTTTTCTCTCATACTTTCCAAACGATTTTCCAAATACAGTTGGCAGATTTTTTCCGCATAAGCTTTCTTGATTTCATCTTCGACATGATCAGATGAGCTTGGAATCAAGTAACCATTTTCACCATCTTCGATGAAGGTTTGATTTCCATAAGGAACATCAAAACCAATCAATGGCAAGCCTGAACCAATTGCTTCCATGAGAGTCAAACCAAATCCTTCACTGGTAGAAGCAGTTAGATAAACTTCATACTGTGAATAGATTTGGGAAAGTTCTGCATGGCCCTTGAGTTTAATATACTCTTCTGCCTGACCTGCAGCGATAATCTCATGAAGACGTCCTTCTTCACCACCACTACCGTAGATATCAAAGGTTAATTCTGGCAATTCCCTATGAGCCTCAATCACAGCCTTGACAAGCCAATCAATGTGTTTTTCCTTGGCTAGACGCGAAGCTGTAATAAGAGAAAATGGTTTACGACTCTTTTGTGGTTTTGTTAATTGGTCAACACTTCCAACTGGAATGGTCACAATCTTAGGAGCATGTGTGGTATAGTGAGCAAACTGTTGCTCTAAAACTTCCTTTTGACGATCCGTTGAAACGATAAAAAGATCGACCTTATCTGCATTGGTAAACTGGTAGTCATAATAGTTGTTCCAAAGGATATAATCATCATTGGTCGCATTTTCACTATAGTGCTCAGCGTGAACGACAACAGCAAGATGCGCCGCTTGCGCTTCTTCAAAGACCACCTGACCAATCCCTGTTTCACGATCCAAAATCACTAGATCTGATTTACTTAACCCAAGTGTCTGCATGAAATAACGGATCAAAGCAGGCTTCCCGTATAAGATTCGATCCTTGAAACGGTAGACTTCCTCGGTCCCTTGATTCATGAACATCTCATAAGATGGAGTCCCATCTTCATTGTAGAAGGTTCTTTGGTAGAGTGTCGCTACATTATCTTTAGGAGCAAAATACTCTGTGCAGTAGCGTGTATATGAGAAGTAATCTTTGCGGATCAATTTGCCAGCATACACATACTCCACATGTTGGACAAAATCCTTCTCCTCATCTACCAAATAACAAGTGATAAACTTGTCTTCATCTGAGAAGAAGATTCGTTCAATTCTCCCATTTCTTTCACGACGGCTTTCTACACCTTCAAAATAAGCCAAAACATCATCTACCGTCACACTGGTCGGTGCAATCTTGATGTCTGTGAAATGAGTGTAAAGCCAGATGACCTGATCATCATCAAAACCGATATTTGCGGTTAAATGCTGGATATTATCGCCCAAAATCATGTCTGTAAAGATAAACTTCGACGGCAGATTCAGGCTGCGAAAAATACCCGCACGATAAGCTTGGGCATATTCAACACCACTGCTGGCCCAGCCAATTCCTAAATTTATATTGTAAATTGTCATATATTCTCCTTTTATGGAAAATGGGTTACGATTTCGCCCTTAGGTCCCATCTGAACTAATCCCATCAAGATATTCCGTACCATATCTGAACGAATCTGCTCTTTCATGGCTTCAAATCCCATATAGGCTTCTCGGTAGTATTCTACGATAGGGTTCGTTTGACTGGCTGTTTGCCCGCCAATTGCCATCATCAACTGTTGCAGGTAGTCCACCTGTTCTACCCAGTTATCATCAATGGCTTTAAGCATGGAAACTCTCAAAAATTGGTCATATAAATCATGAGGTTCTAACAAGGTCTTCTTATCATTTAACTCATTGTTAATGATTTGAATCAAGAAATTTCTCAACGCTTGTTCATCTTCAATGACTAAATCAAGAGGCAATTCTCTGATATTAAAACTGATATTCGTGACAATATAGTGAAATAATTCTTCTCTGGTTTTTATGTTTTCAGATAAAATTGTTTCAATATACTCGTCAATCATCTCAGATAATACATCTCGAAGATCCCTATCTCCGTTTATTAAACGATTTCTTTCCTTATAGATGAGATCACGTTGGATATTCATACTCTCAGCATATTCTAGTGTTCTCTGTCTGTTTGCACGACTAGCACTATCACTTGCATTTTGAGCTTTCTCAACTAGTCTGTGATATTTTCTTCCCTCAAGGATTTGTGGTTGAGTAATATCAGCAACACTATACTCTTTGTACATTCTGTGAACCCAGGATGGACCGAACTTCTTGATGACATCATCTTCTAATGATACAAAAAACTTCGACAGTCCTGGATCTCCTTGTCTACCCGAGCGTCCTCTGATTTGCAGATCAATTCGCTGACTTTCCATTCGTTCTGTACCGATGACTACTAGGCCACCAAGTTCAGCAACACCAGGTCCCAATTT
>NZ_AJML01000029.1:0-10403 GCF_000259525.1 Streptococcus sp. SK140
GACGATTCCAATAAAAAAGAAATCAGTGAAACATTGACAGATGTCTATGCTTCTTTGAATGAAAAGGGCTATAACCCTATTAACCAGATCGTGGGCTATGTTCTCAGTGGAGACCCAGCTTACGTTCCTCGTTATAACAATGCACGAAATCAAATCCGTAAGTATGAGCGAGATGAAATCGTTGAAGAATTGGTTCGCTACTACCTTAAAGGACAAGGAGTCGATCTATAATCTATGAGAATTATGGGATTGGACGTTGGTTCCAAAACGGTAGGAGTAGCGATTAGCGATCCGTTAGGTTTTACGGCACAAGGGCTTGAAATCATCCAAATCAATGAAGATCAAGGTCAGTTTGGTTTTGAACGCCTCAAGGAACTCGTTGAAACCTATAAGGTAGACCGTTTTATTGTTGGTTTGCCTAAAAATATGAACAATACCAGCGGACCGCGCGTGGAAGCCAGTCAAGCCTATGGAGCCAAACTAGAAGAACTCTTTGGTCTACCGGTAGAGTATCAAGATGAACGCCTAACTACGGTCGCTGCAGAACGTATGTTGATTGAGCAAGCAGATATTAGTCGCAATAAGCGTAAAAAAGTTATTGATAAACTAGCTGCTCAATTGATTTTGCAAAATTATTTAGATAGAAAATTTTAAGACAGAGGAGAAACTATGTCACACGATCACAACCACGATCACGAAGAACGTGAACTTATTACACTTGTAGATGAGCAAGGAAACGAAACTTTATTTGAAATCCTTTTGACTATTGACGGAAAAGAAGAATTTGGTAAAAACTATGTCCTTCTTGTACCAGTTAACGCAGAAGAAGATGAAAACGGCGAAGTTGAAATCCAAGCTTATTCATTCATCGAAAATGAAGATGGAACAGAAGGTGAATTGCAACCAATCCCTGAAGATTCAGAAGATGAGTGGAACATGATTGAAGAAGTCTTCAACAGCTTTATGGAGGAGTAAAAACATCCGGGGGATGTTTTTACCCCTGCTTCTAGAAATAAGAAAAAGCAGGAACGTTCGGGGGAACGTTTTTAGCCTTACGCTAAAAGTAAAGACCGTAAGTCTGGGAGACTGTATCAGCCCAGTTCCTTGAAATAAGAGAGAACTGGTAAGTCCGGGGGATGTTTTTACTCCTGCTTCTAGAAATAAGAAAAAGCAGGAACGTCCGGGGGACATTTTTCTCCCATACTAGAATTAAATACTAGCTAATGAAGTAAAAAGCGAAGAGAATCTTCGCTTTTTTATTAAGGATTAAGGAGATTAAGCGTGTTTGAAGTAGAAAAATGGCTTCATAGTCGAATCGGTTTGAATTTTAGATCAGGTTTGGGGCGGATGCAGAGAGCGGTAGACTTGCTGGGGAACCCTGAGCAAGCCTATCCTATTATCCATGTGACAGGGACAAATGGAAAGGGTTCAACCATCGCCTTTATGAGAGAGCTCTTTCTTTCTCATGGTAAGAAGGTGGGGACCTTTACTTCGCCCCACATTGTTAGCATCCATGATCGGATTTGTATCAATGGTCAACCTATATCGGATGCAGACTTTATCCGTTTAGCAAATCAAGTTAAGGAAATGGAGCAAAGACTTCTAGAAACACACGATCAGCTATCTTTTTTTGAGTTGTTAACCGTGATTGCTTTGCTTTATTTTAAAGAACAAGAGGTGGATCTAGTTCTATTAGAAGTTGGGATTGGTGGACTTCTTGATACCACTAATGTGGTGACTGGAGAGATTGCAGTTATTACTTCAATCGGCCTAGATCATCAGGAGACCTTGGGCAATAGTCTGGAAGAAATCGCTGAACAGAAAGCAGGAATTTTTAAGCCAGAAAGAGTAGCAGTGATTGCAAACTTAGCTCCTGAAGCCCAGCTCGTTTGTCAAAAGATAGCAGAAGATTTAGATGTAACTCTCTACCAAGCTGACCGAGATTTTTCTTTCAAATCAGGAAATTTTTCTTCTTCTCTAGCGGATTTGACCCAATTAAAACTGGGTTTGGAAGGAGCTTATCAAGAGGAAAATGCCGCCCTTGCTTTGCAGGCATTTCTGTTGTTTATGACAGAGAGAGGTGAAAAGGTCAATGAGGAAGCTATCCGGTATGCTCTGAAAACAACCAGTTGGGCTGGGCGTCTAGAAGCTGTTACGGAGCACATTTATCTAGATGGTGCCCACAATCTACCAGCCTTGGAGCGGTTAGTTGAATTTATCCAGGAAAAAATTCAGCAAGGTTATCAACCTCAAATCCTTTTTGGAGCTTTAAAGCGTAAAGATTACAGTGGTATGCTTGGTTATCTGACAGATCATTTACCTGATACAGCTCTCTATGTGACGAGCTTTGACTATCAGGGATCTTTGGAGGAGAAAGATTTGAGCGACTATCATAGAGTTGCTTCCTATCGAGACTTTATAGATGATTTTGAAAAGTCTGCAGGTGAGAAAGACTTACTGTTTGTTACAGGTTCCCTCTATTTTATATCTGAAGTTCGTGCCTACCTTATAAAAACATAGTTGCTTGATTGACCTTGTTTCCTTTATTTGATATAGTATAAGTAGAATAGTTCTGCAGTTTTTCTGCCTTTAGCTCCTGAAAGAAAGGAGACATTATGTCACTAAGAAAATTTACACTTTCTCTTGCTACTGTGGCAAGTCTTAGTCTTTTAGTTGCTTGTTCGTCAACAGCTAAATCGACACCTTCATCCCAAGCAAGCACTAGCTCTGAGGCGAGCACTAGTCAAGTGTCAGAAACCAGTGCTTCTAGTTCTACTACTAGTGCAAAGACTGACACGACTACTAATATAGATGGGACCTACAAGGGCCAATACGAGGGTGATAGCATTACTCTTGTAGTCACTGGAAATACCGGAACGTGGACAGAAGTTGAAGCGAACGGAGATCAAGAGGTTAAGAAGGTGACCTTCGAACCAGAAAATCAGAAAGTCATCATTGGTGATGACGTCAAGATTTATGTGGCAGAAGAGAACCAGATTATTATCGATGACATGGACCGTGAGGCTTCAGATCGTATCGTTTTAAAGAAATAGACATCATTTGTTGGGATTTGGATCTGTAAAAGACGGATTCAAATCCTTTTTTCATTGACTTTGAGCTCAAAAAAATTCCATACTTTTAAGGTCGCTAATGTCTACCACAAAAGTATAGAATGAGTGAAATTAAAGAAATCGTTCTTGTAAAAACTGAGCGACGCCATCTTCTTCGTTGGTTAATGGTAATTGCTCGTCTGCGAAAGGTAACAGAGCAGGATTTGCGTTTTTCATAGCATAGCCTTTACCTGCAAAGGAAAGCATCTCTTGGTCATTGTGTTCGTCACCAAAGGCAATTAAATTCTGTTTGTCTATATTCATGACATTGAGAAGATATTCAAGGGCAAAAGCCTTGTGAACTCCTTTGGGAGTACATTCAAGGATATTTAAGGGACCGCCCCAAGTATTAATATTGAGTTGATGCTTGTAAAAGCTGTTCATCTCTTCAGCCAGTGCATATTTATCGTCTGCCCTAGTTTGTAATAAAATACAGTTAGGCCCCTTGGTCACTAAATCAGACTGGAATTGATTTTCTGGGCGAAAGTTTTCAACACCAAATAATTTAGGGTCGGCAATTTCTTTGTCCGGGGCTGTAATGTAAAACTTTTTACGGTATTCACCTGCGATAAAGTCTGCCTCAATATCCTCTTTTCGTTTCACGATATCCAAGAGGTATTTTTTGTCCACGGTCAGACACTTTTCATGTTTCCAAGTCTTACCTGGCAGATGAGTGAGTGAACCGTTGAAGTTGATCATAGGGGTTTCAAGTTCAAGTTGGTCATAAAAATCTTTGGCCATACGGTAAGGGCGACCAGTTGCGATAACAACTTGGTGGCCTTTTTTAGAGATTTTCTTAATCGTTTCAATAGTAAAATCAGAAAGTTTGCTTTCAGAGTTGAGCAAGGTTCCGTCCAAATCGACGGCAATCATTTTTTTAGTCATAAAATCCTCCCGAATCTAGTTTCAGATAAGATGTTTTCTATTATATCAGAAAGTGACTAGAAAAGCTGATAATAAGCGAAAATAAAGAGAATAATATCTCATAAGAATTTTTAAAATTAGAAAAAACATCTTGAAAAGATGAATGATTGGTGATATAATGGTAGTATTGTTCGTAAAATGACAAAGGAGATTAAAAATGGACAAACTATTTAAACTAAAAGAGCACGGGACAGATGTCCGTACAGAGGTTCTTGCTGGTTTAACAACTTTCTTTGCAATGAGTTATATTCTCTTTGTAAACCCTCAAATGCTTTCACAAACAGGAATGCCTGTTCAGGGTGTATTCTTGGCGACAATTATCGGTTCTGTTGTGGGAACTTTGATGATGGCCTTCTATGCTAACTTGCCATATGCGCAAGCTCCAGGTATGGGACTAAATGCCTTCTTCACATTTACCGTCGTATTTGGGATGGGTTATAAATGGCAAGAAGCCCTTGGAATGGTCTTCATCTGTGGGATTATTTCATTGATTATTACATTGACCAATGTTCGTAAAATGATCATCGAATCTATTCCTACAACTCTTCGTTCAGCGATTTCAGCTGGTATTGGGGTTTTCCTTGCTTATGTTGGGATTAAGAATGCTGGTCTCTTGAAATTCTCGATTGACCCAGGTACCTATACAGTAGCAGGTGAAGGAGCAGATAAGGCTCAAGCAGCACTTACTGCAAACTCAGCAGCTGTTCCAGGATTGGTAGACTTCAACACTCCAGCTGTCTTGGTAGCTCTTGCAGGTCTTGCCATTACTATCTTCTTCGTTGTTAAGGGGATCAAAGGTGGTATCATCCTTTCTATTTTGACAACGACAGTTCTTGCGATTGCTGTTGGTCTTGTTGATTTGTCTAGCATTGACTTTGCAAGCAATAATCTTTCATCAGCAGTTAACGACCTAGGAACCTTGTTTGGTGCTGCTCTTGGTTCAGAAGGATTGGGATCTCTGATTTCAAACACTTCTCGTTTGCCAGAAACCTTGATGGCCATTCTTGCTTTCTCATTGACAGATATTTTTGATACTATCGGTACTCTTATCGGTACTGGTGAAAAAGTTGGTATCATTGCAACAAGTGGTGAAAACCATGAGTCAGCTAAATTGGATAAGGCTCTTTACTCTGACTTGGTGGCAACTTCAGTAGGTGCTATTGCAGGTACTTCAAACGTTACAACTTATGTCGAGTCTGCAGCGGGTATCGGTGCTGGTGGACGTACTGGTTTGACAGCTTTGGTTGTTGCCATCTGTTTTGCCCTATCAAGCTTCTTTAGCCCACTTCTAGCAATTGTTCCAACAGCTGCAACTGCACCAATTTTGATCATCGTCGGAATTATGATGCTTTCTAACTTGAAAAATATCCCTTGGGATGATATGGCTGAAGCTGTTCCAGCTTTCTTCACATCTATCTTTATGGGATTCAGCTACTCAATCACACAAGGGATTGCCGTTGGTTTCTTAACTTATACTTTGACGAAGGTTGTCAAAGGTCAAGTGAAAGATGTGCATGTCATGATTTGGATTTTGGATGCCTTGTTTATCTTGAACTACATCAGTATGGCTCTTAACTAATGAAAAAAACTAAAAAAAGAGGGGAGTCTCCTCTTTTTTTGTTGATGGAAATATCACAAAATAAAACTTTTTGGTATAATAATTACATGTACACAAAAAATGAAGATGAGTTGGTTGCACTTGGGGAAAAGCTAGGGCACTTGTTAGAAAAAAATGATGTGTTGATTTTGACTGGTGAATTAGGTGCTGGGAAAACAACGCTAACAAAGGGTCTGGCTAAGGGATTAGGCATTCATCAAATGATTAAGAGTCCTACTTATACCATTGTTAGAGAATATGAAGGACGTCTACCCTTGTATCACTTAGATGTTTATCGCATCGAAGGGGATGCAGATTCTATCGACTTGGATGAATTTCTTTTTGGTTCAGGTGTAACGGTTATTGAGTGGGGACATCTATTGGGGGAAAATCTTCCATCAGATTATCTGGAGTTAGAAATCCTTAAAAAAGATGAGGGCCGAGAAATCGTCTTTCATGCTCATGGCCAAAGAGCGACAGAACTTTTGAAAGGATTGACGGATGGAGTATGATCTTTTAATCCGTGAAGCGGAAGCCCAGGATGCTTCAGCGGTCATTGCTCTATTAGATCAAATTGGTCAAGAGTCTAGTTATACCAGTCTGGATGAAAATGGGATTGCAATGAGTGAGTCTGAAATGCAACATTTTTTGGATAAGCAGGCCCAGTCGGATAATCAAATTACCCTACTCGCTTTTTTGAATGATGAGTTAGTAGGAATCATCAATACAACAGCTGATCAACGTCCGCGAGTCCGTCATATTGGAGATGTCTTTTTAGGAATAAAAAAAGCTTACTGGGGAAATGGTCTCGGTAGTATCTTGATGGAAGAAACTATTGAATGGGCCAAATCAAGTGGTAGTATTCGACGTTTACAATTGACAGTTCAAAAAAGAAATCTTGCTGCGGTGCATCTGTATGAAAAAATGGGCTTTAACATAGAAGGATTACAGGAACGTGGTGCTTGTATAGAAGGAGGAGAGTTTCTAGATGTTTACCTAATGGGTCAACTGATAGACGAATAAGAGTATGGCAAAAAAGATAATCGGAATGTTTTTAGGCTTTGTTCTTGTGACAGTACTTGGTGTGGGAGCTTATGCCTATACGATCTACCAACAGAGTACACAGACTTTGGCCAAAACCTATAAAAAAATCGGAGAAGAAACCAAGGTCATTGAAGCGACCGAACCTCTGACGATTTTGCTTATGGGAGTGGACACAGGGAATGTTGAACGTACAGATCCATGGGCTGGTAATAGTGATTCAATGATCTTGGTGACGGTGAATCCTAAAACCAAGAAGACAGTCATGATGAGTTTGGAGCGTGATATTCTCACACAAATCCAGCAGCCAGATGGTAGTGTAACGGAGGCTAAACTCAATGCCGCCTACGCCAATGGTGGAGCAGAGTTGTCTATTTCAACGATTCAAAAAATGATGAATATCCACATTGACCGTTATGTGATGGTCAACATGCATGGACTTCAAAGAATGGTTGATGCAGTAGGTGGAATTACAGTGAACAACACTCTAGGTTTCCCAATCTCTATCCAAGATCAGGAACCATTTAATACGATTTCTATCGGTGTTGGTGAACAGAAACTAAATGGTGAAGAAGCCCTTGTTTATTCACGTATGCGTTATCAGGATCCAGAAGGAGACTATGGTCGTCAAAAACGTCAGCGTGAAGTGATTCAAAAAGTTGTTGAGAAGATTCTTAGTTTGAACAGTGTGAGTCACTATCAAGAGATTCTGAAGGCTCTTAGTGACAATATGCAGACAAATATCGAGATTACAACGACAACGATTCCTCAGTTGATGGGGTATCAAGATTCATTTAAGAATATTGAGTCTCAACAATTGCGTGGAGAGGATGCAATGCTTCAAGGGACATCTTACCAAATCGTGACATCTGAGCATATGTTAGAGATGCAAAATCTTTTACGCCGCTCGCTCGGGCAACCAGAAGTTACGAATTTGGAGACCAACGTAGTCTTGTATGAGAATCTTTATGGTCAGGGTCAGTTGCCTCAATCTACTAGTGTTGCAGTAGAAGAGTTAGAATAATAGGAAACTATTCATCAAATCGTAGGAATTATCCTGCGATTTTTTCAAAGAAATCCGAATAGGTAAGTAGGAGGAAAAAATGAAAGCAGAAATTATAGCTGTTGGAACAGAGATTTTGACAGGTCAAATTGTCAATACCAATGCGCAATTCTTGTCTGAAAAGTTGGCTGAAATCGGTGTAGATGTCTATTTTCAGACAGCTGTAGGAGATAACGAAGCTCGTCTCTTATCCTTGTTGGAAATTGCTCAGAATCGCAGTAGCCTAGTCATTTTAACAGGTGGCTTGGGGCCGACAGAAGATGATTTGACCAAGCAAACTTTGGCCCAATTTTTGGGACGTGACTTGACTTTTGATCCTCAGGCTCAGGCTAAGCTAGATGACTTTTTTGCTCATCGACCAGACTATGCTAGAACTCCAAATAATGAACGCCAGGCTCAAATCGTTCAAGGTTCAACTCCATTACCAAACGAAACAGGGCTAGCAGTCGGTGGCATGATCGAGGTGGCTGGGGTAACCTACGTCGTTCTACCAGGACCTCCAAGTGAATTGAAACCTATGATCTTAAATGAGTTGCTTCCAAGATTGACAACGGGATCTAAGCTCTATTCACGTGTGCTTCGTTTCTTTGGGATTGGTGAAAGTCAGCTAGTGACCATTCTATCAGATTTGATTGACCAGCAGACGGATCCAACCTTGGCACCTTATGCTAAAACTGGGGAAGTGACCCTTCGATTATCGACCAAGGCTAAGAGTCAAGAAGAAGCAGATCGTGTTCTAGATACTTTAGAACAAAAAATCCTTGAAAGAGAAACCTTTGAAGGTGTTTCACTTCGAGAAATTTGCTATGGCTATGGGGAAGAAACCAGCTTGGCTAGCCTGGTAGTAGAAGAGTTGAAAAAGCAAAAGAAAACTATTACTGCAGCAGAAAGTTTGACTGCAGGTCTTTTTCAAGCTACTTTGGCAGATTTTTCAGGTGTATCTGCTATCTTTAAAGGTGGTTTTGTGACCTATAGCCTTGAAGAAAAAGCTAAGATTCTTGATATTCCACAGGCTGAATTGGAAAAACACGGAGTCGTCTCAGCCTTTACTGCTGAAAAAATGGCTGAACAGGCGCGAATCAAGACCCAGTCAGATTTTGGAATTAGTTTGACAGGAGTGGCTGGACCAGATAGCCTAGAAGGACATCCAGCAGGTACAGTTTTTATCGCTTTGGCGCAAGCTTCGGGGACAGAAGTTATCCAGGCCAATATCGCAGGCAGAAGTCGAGCAGATGTGCGAGAAATTGCAGTCTTACATGCCTTTAACCTAGTTCGCAAAGCTTTATTAAGTGCTGGAGATTTGTTATAATAGAAGAAGGTCTAAGGACTATTAGAATACAGGAGAATAAAATGGCGAAAAAACCAACAAAAAAATTAGACGAAATTGGCAAAAAATTTGGTGCTGATCGTGAAAAAGCCCTAAATGATGCCCTTAAATTGATTGAAAAAGACTTCGGTAAGGGTTCAATCATGCGCTTGGGAGAACGTGCAGAGCAAAAGGTCCAAGTGATGAGCTCAGGTTCTTTGGCTCTTGATATCGCACTCGGATCAGGTGGTTATCCAAAGGGACGTATCATCGAAATCTACGGTCCAGAATCATCAGGTAAGACAACAGTAGCCCTTCACGCTGTAGCACAAGCTCAAAAAGAAGGCGGAATTGCTGCCTTTATCGATGCGGAGCACGCTCTTGATCCAGCCTATGCAGCAGCTCTTGGGGTTAACATTGACGAATTGCTCTTGTCACAACCAGATTCAGGTGAGCAAGGTCTTGAAATTGCTGGGAAATTGATTGACTCAGGTGCAGTTGACCTTGTCGTTATCGACTCAGTTGCTGCCCTTGTACCTCGTGCAGAAATCGATGGAGATATCGGAGATAGCCACGTTGGTCTTCAAGCTCGTATGATGAGCCAGGCTATGCGTAAACTCGGAGCTTCTATTAATAAGACTAAGACAATTGCTATCTTCATTAACCAATTGCGTGAAAAAGTAGGAGTTATGTTTGGTAATCCAGAGACAACTCCTGGTGGACGTGCCCTTAAATTCTACGCTTCTGTCCGTTTGGATGTTCGTGGAAGCACACAAATCAAAGGAACTGGTGACCAAAAAGATACGAGCGTAGGTAAGGAAACCAAGATTAAGGTTGTTAAAAACAAGGTAGCTCCACCATTCAAAGAAGCCTTTGTTGAAATCATGTATGGAGAAGGAATTTCAAGAACTGGTGAGCTTTTGAAGATTGCAAGTGATCTTGACATCATCAAGAAAGCAGGAGCATGGTACTCTTATAAAGACGAAAAGATCGGTCAAGGTTCTGAAAATGCTAAGAAATACTTGGCAGATCACCCAGAAGTCTTTGATGAGATTGACCACCAAGTTCGTGTCAAGTTTGGCTTGATTGAAGATGATGCAGTAGCTGATGAAAAAGTTGCACCTGTGGAATCAGAAGTAGCTAATCAAGAAGTGACTCTTGACCTTGGCGATGATCTTGAAATCGAAATTGAAGATTAAAAAGTAAAAGTGGCGGAGGAATCCCCACTTTTCTGTTATCTTGGACTAAAGAACTAATACTCAATGAAAATCAAAGAGCAAACTAGGAAGCTAGCCGCAGGCTGTACTTGAGTACGGCAAGGTGAAGCTGACGTGGTTTGAATTTGATTTTCGAAGAGTATAA
>NZ_AJML01000030.1:0-25432 GCF_000259525.1 Streptococcus sp. SK140
ACAGAAGCTGTTGTCCTTACTGCCCTTCCAAAAGTAAACAAAGTTATCGTTGAAGGTGTTAACATCGTTAAGAAACACCAACGTCCAACTAACGAACTTCCTCAAGGTGGTATCATCGAGAAGGAAGCAGCTATCCACGTATCAAACGTTCAAGTTTTGGACAAAAACGGTGTAGCTGGTCGTGTTGGTTACAAATTTGTAGACGGTAAAAAAGTTCGCTACAACAAAAAATCAGGCGAAGTGCTTGATTAATCACGAAGGAAAGGAGAAGTATAATGGCAAATCGTTTAAAAGAAAAATATCTTAATGAAGTAGTTCCTGCTTTGACAGAACAATTCAACTACTCATCAGTGATGGCTGTGCCTAAAGTAGATAAGATCGTTTTGAACATGGGTGTTGGTGAAGCTGTATCAAACGCTAAAAGCCTTGAAAAAGCTGCTGAAGAATTGGCGCTTATCTCAGGTCAAAAACCACTTATCACTAAAGCTAAAAAATCAATCGCCGGCTTCCGTCTTCGTGAAGGTGTTGCGATCGGTGCAAAAGTTACCCTTCGTGGTGAACGTATGTACGAATTCTTGGATAAATTGGTTTCAGTTTCACTTCCACGTGTGCGTGACTTCCATGGTGTTCCAACAAAATCATTTGATGGACGCGGAAACTACACACTTGGTGTGAAAGAACAATTGATCTTCCCAGAAATCAACTTTGATGACGTTGACAAAACTCGTGGTCTTGACATCGTTATCGTAACTACTGCTAACACTGACGAAGAGTCACGTGCATTGCTTACAGGCCTTGGAATGCCTTTTGCAAAATAATATAGGAGGTATAACTAATGGCTAAAAAATCTATGATTGCTAAGAACAAACGCCCAGCGAAGTTCTCTACTCAAGCATACACTCGCTGTGAACGTTGTGGACGTCCACACTCAGTTTACCGCAAGTTTAAACTTTGCCGTGTTTGCTTCCGTGAATTGGCATATAAAGGTCAAATCCCTGGTGTAACAAAAGCATCTTGGTAATATCATGATACAAAGAGCGTAACAACCATAGCAAAAATAGGAGATTTGGTGCAAGAGCGATGCTCCAAGACAAATCTATCTTTTTTGCCCAGGTTGTAGCTCGTGTTCAAATGAGAGTTATCTTGTTTGAATGTGTCAATACTATCTGAGCCCAGCTCAATCATTAACTAGCAAGTGCAACTTGCAAACTACTAGTAAGAGGAGAAAAATAAAATGGTTATGACTGACCCAATCGCAGACTTCCTAACTCGTATTCGTAACGCTAACCAAGCAAAACACGAAGTACTTGAAGTACCTGCATCAAACATCAAAAAAGGGATTGCAGAAATCCTTAAACGCGAAGGTTTTGTTAAGAACGTAGAAATCATCGAAGATGACAAACAAGGCATCATCCGTGTATTCCTTAAATACGGACCAAACGGTGAAAAAGTTATCACAAACTTGAAACGTGTTTCTAAACCAGGACTTCGTGTCTACAAAAAACGTGAAGACCTTCCAAAAGTACTTAACGGTCTTGGAATTGCTATCCTTTCAACTTCTGAAGGTTTGCTTACTGATAAAGAAGCACGCCAAAAGAACGTTGGTGGAGAAGTTATCGCTTACGTTTGGTAATATTTAGCTCCCAATTTCTTTGTGACTCTTCGTTATCGTCTCTAGCCTAACCCAAAGTTATGCCTGCGAGACGATGCTAGATTCACTTTGAAATTGAAACCTAAATGTTCCTTTAATCGAGAAATCGATTTAACCCCGTGAAAACTGGCCGTTCTGGCCTGACAATTTAACAGGAGAATAAAAACATGTCACGTATTGGTAATAAAGTTATCGTGTTGCCTGCTGGTGTTGAAATCACTAACAATGACAACGTTGTAACTGTAAAAGGACCTAAAGGAGAACTTACTCGTGAGTTCTCAAAAGATATTGAGATTCGTGTGGAAGGTACTGAAGTAACTCTTCACCGTCCAAACGATTCAAAAGAAATGAAAACTATCCACGGAACTACTCGTGCTCTTTTGAACAACATGGTTATTGGTGTATCAGAAGGATTCAAGAAACAACTTGAAATGCGTGGGGTTGGTTACCGTGCACAACTTCAAGGATCAAAACTTGTTTTGGCTGTTGGTAAATCACATCCAGACGAAGTTGAAGCTCCAGAAGGAATTACTTTTGAACTTCCAAACCCAACAACAATCGTTGTTAGCGGAATTTCAAAAGAAGTAGTTGGTCAAACAGCTGCTTACGTACGTAGCCTTCGTTCACCAGAACCTTACAAAGGTAAAGGTATCCGTTACGTTGGCGAATATGTTCGTCTTAAAGAAGGTAAAACAGGTAAATAATATTGAGTGGTTGATTTTCAGCCACCAATATCATTTCCAACTTTGTGCATAGCACACGATTTAAAACTAAAGAGGTGAAAACTGTGATTTCTAAACCAGATAAAAACAAACTCCGCCAAAAACGCCACCGTCGCGTTCGCGGAAAACTCTCTGGAACTGCTGATCGCCCACGTTTGAACGTATTCCGTTCTAATACAGGCATCTACGCTCAAGTTATTGATGACGTAGCGGGTGTAACGCTCGCAAGTGCTTCAACTCTTGACAAAGAAGTTTCAAAAGGAACAAAAACTGAACAAGCCGTTGCTGTCGGTAAACTCGTTGCAGAACGTGCAAACGCTAAAGGTATTTCAGAAGTGGTGTTCGACCGCGGTGGATATCTATATCACGGACGTGTGAAAGCTTTGGCTGATGCAGCTCGTGAAAACGGATTGAAATTCTAATAGGAGGACACTAGAAAATGGCATTTAAAGACAATGCAGTTGAATTAGAAGAACGCGTAGTTGCTGTTAACCGTGTTACTAAAGTTGTTAAAGGTGGACGTCGTCTTCGTTTTGCAGCTCTTGTAGTCGTTGGTGACCACAACGGTCGCGTAGGATTTGGTACTGGTAAAGCTCAAGAAGTTCCAGAAGCAATCCGCAAAGCAGTAGAAGATGCTAAGAAAAACTTGATCGAAGTTCCTATGGTTGGAACAACAATCCCACACGAAGTTATTTCAGAATTCGGTGGAGCTAAAGTATTGTTGAAACCAGCTGTAGAAGGTTCTGGAGTTGCCGCTGGTGGTGCTGTTCGTGCCGTTATCGAGTTGGCAGGTGTAGCTGATGTTACATCTAAATCTCTTGGCTCAAATACTCCAATCAACATTGTTCGCGCAACTGTTGAAGGTTTGAAACAATTGAAACGCGCTGAAGAAGTTGCTGCCCTTCGTGGTATTTCAGTTTCTGATTTGGCATAAGAAAGGGGATAAAATGGCTCAAATTAAAATTACTTTGACTAAGTCTCCAATCGGACGCATTCCATCACAACGTAAAACTGTTGTAGCACTTGGACTTGGCAAATTGAACAGCTCTGTTATTAAAGAAGATAACCCAGCAGTACGTGGTATGATTACTGCAGTATCTCACTTGGTAACAGTTGAAGAAGTAAACTAATTAAATTTTAGGGGATGTGCAGTATACCATCCCCTAAAACTAGATATAGTCATCTTTGATGACAAACGTATAGGCGAGTTGATAGGAGAGACAACCTTTTCTCTCTTATCGGCGCTAGCATTTTACAAAAGAGGAGAAAATATATAATGAAACTTCATGAATTGAAACCTGCAGAAGGTTCTCGTAAAACTCGTAACCGTGTTGGTCGTGGTACTTCATCAGGTAACGGTAAAACATCTGGTCGTGGTCAAAAAGGTCAAAAAGCTCGTAGCGGTGGCGGAGTACGTCTTGGTTTTGAAGGTGGACAAACTCCATTGTTCCGTCGTCTTCCAAAACGTGGATTCACTAACATCAACGCTAAAGAATACGCAATTGTTAACCTTGACCAATTGAACGTCTTTGAAGATGGTGCAGAAGTAACTCCAGTTGTTCTTATTGAATCAGGAATTGTTAAAGCTGAAAAATCAGGTATCAAAATTCTAGGTAACGGTGAGTTGACTAAGAAATTGTCTGTAAAAGCAGCTAAATTCTCTAAATCAGCTGAAGAAGCTATCACTGCTAAAGGTGGTTCAGTAGAAGTCATCTAAGAGAGGTGACCTATGTTTTTTAAATTATTGAGAGAAGCCTTCAAAGTCAAGCAAGTTCGATCAAAAATTCTTTTTACAATTTTTATCGTCTTTGTCTTCCGTATCGGGACTAGCATTACGGTTCCATGGGTGAATGCCAATAGCTTGAATGCTTTGAGTGGTCTATCTTTTCTAAATATGTTAAGTTTGGTGTCTGGTAATGCCATGAAAAACTTTTCAGTTTTTGCACTTGGTGTTAGTCCATACATTACTGCTTCTATCGTTGTCCAACTCTTACAAATGGATTTATTACCAAAGTTTGTAGAGTGGGGCAAACAAGGGGAAGTTGGTCGTAGAAAATTGAACCAGGCAACGCGATATATTGCCCTTGTTCTTGCATTCGTGCAATCTATCGGAATTACTGCTGGTTTTAATGCTTTATCTGGAGCCAAACTTTTGACTGTTCCTTTAACACCACAAGTTTTCCTTGTGATTGGAGCAATCCTAACAGCGGGTAGTATGATTGTAACTTGGTTGGGAGAGCAAATTACTGATAAGGGTTATGGGAATGGTGTTTCCATGATCATCTTTGCAGGGATTGTTGCTTCAATTCCTGATATGATCAAGGGTATCTATGTTGACTACTTTGTCAATGTACCAAGCAGTCGCTTGACTTCATCCCTCATTTTTGTTGCTATCTTAATTGTAGCAGTCTTATTGATTGTTTACTTTACAACTTATGTTCAACAAGCTGAATATAAGATACCAATTCAGTATACCAAGGTAGCACAAGGAGCACCGTCAAGTTCCTATCTTCCATTGAAGATTAACCCTGCAGGAGTTATTCCAGTTATCTTTGCTAGCTCGATTACTGCAGCACCAGCGGCAATTTTACAATTTGTAAGTGCATCTGGTCTTGATTGGGCCTGGGTACGTAGTGCTCAGGAGTTGCTATCTACAACAGCCCCTACAGGTATCGCTTTGTACGCTCTGTTGATTATCCTCTTTACATTCTTCTATACATTTGTACAGATTAATCCAGAGAAGGCAGCAGAAAATTTGCAAAAGAGCGGTGCTTATATCCACGGTGTCCGTCCTGGTAAAGGGACAGAAGAGTATATGTCAAAACTTCTTCGTCGTCTCGCAACAGTCGGTTCCCTCTTCCTAGGTGTCATTTCTATTTTACCTATTGTAGCTAAGGATTTATTCGGTCTTTCAGAAGTCGTTGCTTTTGGGGGAACAAGTCTTTTGATCATTATCTCAACAGGTATTGAAGGAATTAAACAATTGGAAGGTTATTTATTGAAACGTAAGTATGTTGGTTTCATGAATACAACAGAATAATTGTAATAGAAAAGAAAATTCACTATTGCTCAGAGAGTGGAGTTTAAAAATCAAAGACCTTGTCAGATTTTTATCTCCTCTCTTCTATTTTGTTTTTAAATAGGAGTTGAAATGAATTTTTGCTTCTATTTAAAAACAAAAAAGGAGTTTGAATCATGAATCTTTTGATTATGGGCTTACCTGGTGCAGGTAAGGGTACACAGGCAGCAAAAATTGTTGAACAATTTCATGTTGCTCATATCTCAACAGGTGATATGTTCCGCGCGGCAATGGCTAACCAAACTGAAATGGGTGTCTTAGCTAAGTCTTATATCGACAAAGGCGAGTTGGTTCCAGATGAAGTTACAAATGGTATCGTGAAAGAGCGTCTCTCACAAGATGACATTAAAGAAACTGGTTTCTTGTTGGACGGGTACCCACGTACAATTGAACAAGCTCATGCCTTGGATAAAACTTTAGCTGAATTAGGGATTGAGCTTGAAGGTGTTATTAACATCGAAGTAAATCCAGATTGTCTTTTGGAGCGTTTGAGTGGTCGTATCATTCACCGTGAAACTGGCGAAACTTTCCACAAAGTTTTCAATCCACCAGTTGACTACAAAGAAGAAGATTATTACCAACGTGAAGATGACAAACCTGAAACAGTAAAACGTCGTTTGGATGTTAATATTGCCCAAGGTGAACCGATTATTGCACATTATCGTGCTAAAGGTTTGGTGCATGATATCGAAGGTAATCAAGATATCAATGATGTATTTGCAGATATCGAAAAAGTATTGACAAAATTGAAATAAAAGCGTTTTTCATGCTTGCAAAATGTCTCTACAAATGTTATACTGAGTTAGTCTGACTTATAATTGTTGTCTCTGTGTCTAGAGGCATCAAATCGAAATTTATGGAGGTACTTTTGCGTGGCAAAAGACGATGTGATTGAAGTTGAAGGCAAAGTAGTTGATACTATGCCGAATGCAATGTTTACGGTTGAACTTGAAAATGGACATCAGATTTTAGCAACAGTTTCTGGTAAAATTCGTAAAAACTATATTCGTATTTTAGCGGGAGATCGTGTTACTGTCGAAATGAGTCCATATGACTTGACACGTGGACGTATCACTTACCGCTTTAAATAATCGAAAAACTTGGAGGGATAAGAAATGAAAGTAAGACCATCGGTCAAACCAATTTGCGAATACTGTAAAGTGATTCGTCGTAATGGTCGTGTTATGGTAATTTGCCCAGCAAATCCAAAACACAAACAACGTCAAGGATAAGATAGAAAGGAGAAAACATGGCTCGTATTGCTGGAGTTGACATTCCAAATGACAAACGCGTAGTAATTTCATTGACTTATGTGTACGGTATCGGACTTCCAACATCTAAGAAAATCTTGGCAGCTGCTGGAATTTCAGAAGATGTACGTGTTCGCGATCTTACACCAGATCAAGAAGATGCTATCCGTCGTGAAGTGGATGCAATCAAAGTTGAAGGTGACCTTCGTCGTGAAGTTAACTTGAACATCAAACGTTTGATGGAAATCGGTTCATACCGTGGTATTCGTCACCGTCGTGGACTTCCTGTCCGTGGACAAAACACTAAAAACAACGCTCGCACTCGTAAAGGTAAAGCTGTTGCGATTGCTGGTAAGAAAAAATAATATAGGAGGTAAAAGTCTTGGCTAAACCAACACGTAAACGTCGTGTGAAAAAGAATATCGAATCTGGTATTGCTCATATTCACGCTACATTTAATAACACTATTGTTATGATTACTGATGTGCATGGTAATGCAATTGCTTGGTCATCAGCTGGTGCTCTTGGTTTCAAAGGTTCTCGTAAATCTACACCATTTGCTGCTCAAATGGCTTCTGAAGCTGCTGCTAAATCTGCACAAGAACACGGTCTTAAGTCAGTTGAAGTTACTGTTAAAGGTCCAGGTTCTGGTCGTGAGTCAGCTATTCGTGCTCTTGCTGCCGCTGGTCTTGAAGTAACAGCAATTCGTGATGTGACTCCAGTGCCACACAATGGTGCTCGTCCTCCAAAACGTCGCCGTGTATAATCATAACCTTACACTGCTTTTCGTTTAAGAGGGAGTAACTAAATGATCGAGTTTGAAAAACCAAATATAACAAAAATTGATGAAAATAAAGATTATGGCAAGTTTGTAATCGAACCGCTTGAACGTGGTTACGGTACAACACTTGGTAACTCTCTTCGTCGTGTACTTCTAGCTTCTCTTCCAGGGGCTGCTGTAACATCTATCAATATCGAAGGTGTATTGCATGAATTTGATACAGTTCCGGGTGTTCGCGAAGACGTGATGCAAATCATTCTGAACATCAAAGGTATTGCAGTAAAATCTTACGTTAAAGACGAAAAGATCATTGAACTAGATGTGCAAGGTCCTGCTGAAATTACAGCTGGAGATATCTTGACAGATAGCGACATTGAAATTGTAAATCCAGATCATTATCTCTTTACAATCGGTGAAGGTTCTTCTCTAAAAGCGACAATGACTGTTAACAGTGGTCGTGGATATGTACCTGCTGATGAAAACAAAAAAGATAATGCACCAGTTGGAACACTTGCTGTAGATTCTATTTATACACCAGTTACAAAAGTCAACTATCAAGTTGAACCTGCTCGTGTAGGTAGCAATGATGGTTTCGACAAATTAACCCTTGAAATCTTGACTAATGGAACAATTATTCCAGAAGATGCTTTAGGGCTTTCAGCACGTATCTTGACAGAGCACCTTGATTTGTTTACAAATCTTACAGAGATTGCTAAGTCAGCAGAAGTGATGAAAGAAGCTGATACTGAATCGGACGACCGTATCTTGGAACGTACGATTGAGGAACTTGACTTGTCTGTGCGTTCATACAACTGTTTGAAACGTGCCGGTATCAACACTGTGCATGATTTGACAGAAAAATCTGAAGCAGAGATGATGAAAGTAAGAAATCTTGGACGCAAGAGTTTGGAAGAAGTGAAAGTCAAACTCATTGATTTGGGTCTTGGATTAAAAGATAAATAAAGGAGGAATAAATGGCTTACCGTAAACTAGGACGCACTAGCTCACAACGTAAAGCAATGCTTCGCGATTTGACAACTGACCTTTTGATCAACGAATCAATCGTGACAACTGAAGCTCGTGCTAAAGAAATCCGTAAAACTGTTGAAAAAATGATTACTCTAGGTAAACGTGGTGATTTGCATGCACGTCGTCAAGCAGCTGCTTTCGTACGTAATGAAATCGCATCTGAAAACTATGATGAAGCAACTGATAAGTACACTTCTACTACAGCACTTCAAAAATTGTTCTCAGAAATCGCACCTCGTTATGCTGAACGTAACGGTGGATACACTCGTATCCTTAAAACTGAACCACGTCGTGGTGATGCAGCGCCAATGGCGATCATCGAATTAGTATAAAATCATCAATTTTGTTGAGTGTTATGATGATGGAGTCTTGTGCTCTTAGTCTAGCTCTGGTCTACCGCTAGGACTTATGTCCTAGCGGGAACACTCATCATAAGATGATAAGGTAGACGCTTGTTTACGAAATTGTTTTTTACTTAAGAACAATTTCGTAAGCAGGCGTTTTTGAGTATTTTATTAAGAAATATGCTATACTATTGAAAAAGAAAATCAACAATGTTCATTTTTTCAAAAATATTCTATAAAGAGGTTATGAGCCAATATATTATCAGTTTTAAGTTCTAAACTAGCGACTTGGTAAAAAATATTAGCCTGGTACAAGATCACCTAAGAGATTTTTTAGGGTTTCAACTTGGATAATTATTCACTATTAAGTGATTTAGTTACTCTATCCCCCTTTTTCATTTTATTTTTGTCCAAAATGGATATCGTTCTGTGTTAGAAATGGAGTTTAATCATGAAAGCTATTATTACTGTTGTTGGTAAAGATAAATCTGGAATTGTTGCAGGTGTTGCGACAAAAATTGCTGAATTAGGCTTAAATATTGATGATATCTCACAAACAGTCTTAGACGAATTCTTTACTATGATGGCTGTGGTATCTAGTGATGAAAAACAAGATTTTACACATCTTAGAAACGAATTTGAGGTTTTTGGTCAGACTTTGAATGTCAAAATCAATATTCAAAGTGCGGCTATTTTTGATGCTATGTACAATATCTAGGAGGTATTTATGGATATTAGACAAGTTACCGAAACAATCGCCATGATTGAGGAGCAAAATTTTGACATTAGAACCATTACCATGGGGATTTCCCTTTTGGACTGTATCGATCCAGATATCAATCGTGCTGCGGATAAAATATATGAAAAGATTACTACAAAAGCAGCTAATTTAGTAGCTGTTGGGGATGAAATTGCGGCTGAGTTAGGAATTCCTATTGTAAATAAACGTGTGTCTGTAACTCCAATTTCCTTGATTGGTGCTGCTACCGATGCGACGGATTATGTAGTCTTAGCTAAAGCACTGGATAAAGCTGCGAAAAAAATTGGTGTTGACTTCATTGGTGGTTTTTCAGCCTTGGTACAAAAGGGTTATCAAAAAGGTGATGAAATCCTTATCAACTCCATTCCTCGTGCCTTAGCAGAAACGGATAAGGTGTGTTCATCTGTAAATATCGGTTCTACCAAATCGGGCATCAATATGACTGCAGTAGCGGATATGGGACGCATTATCAAGGAAACAGCTTCTTTATCTGATATGGGGGCGGCTAAATTGGTTGTATTTGCCAACGCGGTAGAGGACAATCCTTTTATGGCAGGCGCTTTTCATGGTGTTGGTGAAGCAGATGTCATCATCAATGTCGGTGTTTCTGGTCCAGGTGTTGTTAAACGTGCCTTGGAAAAGGTTCGTGGTCAGAGCTTTGATGTTGTTGCTGAAACTGTTAAAAAAACAGCCTTCAAGATTACCCGTATTGGTCAATTAGTCGGTCAAATGGCTAGTGAGCGACTTGGAGTTGATTTTGGAATTGTTGATCTGAGTTTGGCTCCAACTCCAGCAGTGGGTGATTCTGTAGCCCGTGTCCTTGAGGAAATGGGGTTAGAGACAGTTGGGACTCATGGAACGACTGCTGCCTTGGCTCTCTTGAACGACCAAGTTAAAAAAGGTGGAGTTATGGCTTGCAACCAAGTTGGTGGTTTGTCAGGTGCCTTTATCCCAGTTTCTGAGGACGAGGGGATGATTGCTGCTGTGCAAAATGGCTCCCTTAATTTGGAAAAACTAGAAGCTATGACAGCTATCTGTTCAGTTGGTTTGGATATGATTGCCATTCCTGAAGATACACCTGCAGAAACAATTGCAGCAATGATTGCGGATGAAGCTGCTATCGGAGTCATCAATATGAAAACAACTGCTATACGTATTATTCCAAAAGGAAAAGAAGGCGATATGATTGAGTTTGGTGGGCTTTTAGGAACAGCTCCAGTCATGAAAGTTAACGGTGCCTCGTCTGTTGACTTCATTGCACGTGGAGGGCAAATCCCAGCTCCGATCCATAGTTTTAAAAATTAAAAAGAAGTGGAATCTTTTTAAGTTGGATTTAAGGATAGACCTGTATACTACTATCATTAAATAAAGACCTCCTAACTTTATTTAATTAAAATCCTAACTTTTTCATAATAATCTCCTACAAAAGTCACTCCAAAGGGTGACTTTTGTTTTATCTCAAGAGAAAATAAAGAAAGTAGCATGTTCAAATTTGTAAATTTGTTCAAAAATAAGATGATTTAAAGGATAAAACCAGTTTTTTCATTCTGTAAAATGGGCTAAAACCTTGCTATGATTGGCTTTTTGAAAAATTATGGTATAATAGTAGTAGTTTTAATAGATGGAGTTGAATTTTGAAAAAACGCTTTCGTGTAAAAAAAGAGAAAGATTTTAGTGCAATATTTAAAAAAGGGGAGAGTTTTGCTAATCGTAAATTTGTTATTTATCGATTAGAAAATACTGAACAGCATTTTCGAGTTGGCCTATCTGTCAGTAAAAAATTAGGAAACGCTGTCACGAGGAATCAGATCAAGAGAAGAATTCGCCATATTCTGATTGAACATAAAAATCAGTTGGTTGAAAATGTAGATTTTGTTGTGATTGCTCGAAAAGGTGTTGAAATCTTGGACTACGCGGAAATGGGAAAAAATCTACTTCACGTATTAAAGTTATCAAAGATTTACCAGGAAGGAAATGGGAGTGAAAAAGAAATTACAGTTGACTAGCTTAATGGTGCTTGCTTTATTTGTGATGAGCGCCTGCACGGCTAGTGGTACGACGAGTGAGATTACAGCTGAATCAACAGGTTTTTGGAGTAAATTTGTTTATTTTTTTGCTGAAACCATTCGCTTTTTATCATTTGATACAAGTATTGGTCTGGGGATTATTTTATTTACCCTTCTAATCAGAACCATTCTTTTACCAGTCTTTCAGATACAAATGGTGGCATCTAGAAAGATGCAAGAAGTACAACCACTGGTTAAGGAGTTGCGAGAACGTTATCCGGGACGGGATATGGAGAGCCGTACCAAGTTGGACCAAGAAATGCGTCAGTTGTTCAAGCAACATGGTGTCAAACAGTCAGCTTCTCTTTGGCCAATCTTAATCCAAATGCCAGTCTTGTTGGCCTTGTTCCAAGCTTTGAGTAGGGTAGAATTTCTAAAAACGGGTCATTTCTTATGGATTAACCTTGGTGGTGTTGATACGACTTTCGTTTTGCCTATTCTGGCAGCTATCTTTACTTTCCTTAGCACCTGGTTATCCAATAAGGCCATGGTTGAGAAAAATGGCGCCATGACAGGGATGATGTATGCAATGCCAGTCATGATTTTCTTCTTTGCCATGTATTCACCAAGTGGGGTTGCCTTATACTGGGCGGTATCCAATGCTTATCAGGTGCTCCAAACCTATCTGCTCAACAATCCATTCAAGATTATTGCAGAGCGTGAGGCGGGAGTACAGGCTAAGAAGGATTTAGAAATCAAGAAGAGAAAAGCTCTCAAGAAAGCACAGAAAAAGAAAAAGTAAGGAGGAATCTTGTAATGGTATTATTTACAGGTTCAACTGTTGAGGAAGCAATCCAAACGGGATTGAAGGAATTGGGGATTCCTAGAATGAAGGCGCATATTAAGGTTGTCTCAAGGGAGAAAAAAGGTTTCTTTGGCCTTTTTGGGAAGAAACCAGCGCAAGTTGATATCGAAGCAATTAGTGAGACAACTGTTGTGAAGGCAAATCAGCAAGCAGTCAAAGGAGTTCCAAAGGAAGTTAATGCTAAGAACGAACCCGTTAAGACTGTTAGTGAGGCAACAGTAGACTTAGGTCATGTTGTTGAAGCAATCAAGAAAATCGAGGAAGAAGGACAAGCGATCTCTGAAGAGGTTAAGGCCGAAATTCTAAAAAATGAGAAAGAGGCTAGTACAATTTTAGAGGAGACTGGTCATATTGCCATTCTAAAAGATTTACTGCCAGAAGAATCTAAAGAGCAGGAAGAAGTCGAGCAGAATGATGATTTAGAAAATCTAGGTTTGAAGATTGAACCGACCTATGATATTGACCAGGTGGTCGAAGAAGTGACCAACTATGTTCAAGGTATTATTGATGATATGGATGTTGAGGGAGCAATTTCAAGTACCTCAAATCGCCGTTCTATCAATATGCAAATTGATACTAATGAACCGGGCCGTATTATCGGTTACCATGGTAAGGTTTTGAAATCTCTTCAGCTTTTAGCACAAAATTATCTTTATAACCGCTATTCAAGAACCTTCTATATTACCATCAATGTTAATGATTATGTAGAGCACCGTGCAGAAGTCTTGCAGAGCTATGCACAGAAATTAGCTACACGTGTCCTAGAAGAGGGGCGTAGTCAGGTGACTGATCCAATGTCTAGTAGCGAACGTAAAATCATCCATCGTATTATTTCACGTATGGAGGGTGTCACTAGTTATTCAGAAGGTGATGAACCAAATCGTTACGTTGTGGTTGATACAGAATAATCAAAGCAAAATCAGGGGCACCCTGATTTTTTGCTAGCTAAGGGAGGTTGATCTTATGTTGAATACAATGAGAGAATATCTAGCTTTCTCTGGTTTACAGTATCAAAAACCCGAGAGGGCAGGTCAAGAAGCTGAAAAAATGCTTTATTTGAGGAGCAAGGGGCAGGAGGCCAGAAAGGTCTTTACACACTTAGCCAAGGCTTTTCAAGAAAGACATCCAGAATGGGATCTCCAAGGGACGAGTCAGTGGATGAATCAAGCCCAACGTTTGCGACCGCATTTCTGGGCCTATCTACAGCGTGAGGGAGAAGTGACAGAGCCTATGTTGGCCCTTCGTTTGTATGGAAGCACTTCTGATTTTGGAGTTTCACTAGAAGTGAGTTTTATAGAACGTAAGAAGGATGATAAAACTTTAGACAAACAGGCCAAGGTCCTAGAAGTTCCAGTGGCAGAAGGGATTTACTATCTAGTCTACTCAAATGGAGAAAGTCACAAGATGGAGGCTACTGAGGAAAATCGTCAAATTTTAAGAGAAAAACTATCCCATCAGGAAGTCCGCAAAGTTTTAGTTAAATCGGATGTTCCAGTGACAGACAGACAATCTCTAGACAAGTTTTTAGATGAATTAGATAAATCTTTTGAAAAACTATTACCTTACTATCAAGCAACTAGAAATTAGTATAATCGATTGATTCATTTTATAGTAAATTGTTTTATTGCTATTCTAGATATTTTTTCATATAATAGTAAAATAAGATGCGTGATAGACCTATCACCTCAAAGAGAAAGGAAATTCTATGTCAAATCTATCTGTTAATGCGATTCGTTTTCTAGGTATTGACGCTATCAATAAAGCGAACTCAGGTCACCCAGGGGTGGTTATGGGAGCTGCACCGATGGCATATAGCCTATTCACTAAAGAACTTCGTATCAATCCAGCTCATCCAAACTGGATTAACCGCGACCGTTTTATTCTTTCAGCTGGTCACGGATCAATGCTCCTCTATGCTCTTCTCCACCTTTCAGGATTTGAAGATGTGAGCATGGATGAAGTAAAGAACTTCCGTCAATGGGGTTCTAAAACACCAGGTCACCCAGAATTTGGTCATACAGCAGGGGTTGATGCAACAACAGGTCCTCTAGGACAAGGGATTGCGACTGCGACAGGTTTTGCACAAGCAGAACGTTTCCTTGCAGCTAAGTACAACCGTGAAGGTTATAACATCTTTGACCACTACACTTACGTTATCTGTGGAGATGGTGACTTGATGGAAGGTGTCTCAAGCGAAGCTGCTTCTTATGCAGGCTTGCAAAAGCTTGACAAGTTGGTTGTTCTTTATGATTCAAATGATATCAACTTGGATGGTGAGACAAAAGATTCATTCACAGAAAGTGTTCGCGATCGTTACAATGCCTACGGTTGGCATACAGCCTTGGTAGAAGATGGAACAGACTTAGAAGCTATTCATGCTGCTATTGAAGAAGCTAAGGCTTCAGGCAAACCATCTTTGATCGAAGTGAAAACTGTTATTGGATATGGTTCTCCAAACAAACAAGGGACTAATGCGGTACACGGTGCTCCTCTTGGTGCAGACGAAACTGCAGCAACTCGCCAAGCCCTTGGTTGGGACTACGAACCATTTGAAATCCCGGCAGAAGTTTATGCTGATTTCAAAGAAAATGTTGCAGACCGTGGTGCATCAGCATACGAAGCATGGACAAAACTAGTCGCAGATTATAAAGAAGCTCATCCAGAACTTGCTGCAGAAGTGGAAGCAATCATCGAAGGGCGCGATCCAGTTGAATTGACTCCAGAAGACTTCCCAGCTTTAGAGAATGGCTTCTCTCAAGCAACTCGTAACTCAAGCCAGGATGCTTTGAATGTAGTAGCTGCTAAATTGCCAACCTTCCTTGGTGGATCAGCTGACCTTGCTCATTCAAATATGACTTACATCAAAACTGATGGCCTTCAAGACGATGCAAATCGCTTGAATCGTAACATCCAATTTGGTGTTCGTGAATTTGCTATGGGTACTGTCTTGAACGGAATGGCTCTTCACGGTGGACTTCGTGTTTATGGTGGAACATTCTTCGTATTCTCAGACTATCTTAAGGCAGCAGTTCGATTGTCAGCTCTACAAGGTCTTCCTGTAACTTATGTCTTCACCCACGATTCTATCGCAGTCGGAGAAGATGGTCCAACTCATGAACCAATTGAGCACTTGGCGGGTCTTCGTGCGATTCCAAACCTCAATGTTTTCCGTCCAGCAGATGCGCGTGAAACTCAAGCAGCTTGGTACCTTGCAGTGAAGAGCGAGAAAACACCAACTGTTCTTGTCTTGACTCGTCAAAACTTGACTGTTGAAGAAGGAACAGACTTTGACAAGGTTGCGAAAGGTGCTTATGTTGTCTATGAAAATGCAATTGACTTTGACACTATTTTGATTGCGACTGGTTCAGAGGTTAATCTTGCTGTTGCAACTGCTAAAGAATTGGCAAGTCAAGGTGGCAAAGTTCGCGTAGTCAGCATGCCATCTACAGATGTATTTGATGCACAAGATGCAGCCTACAAAGAAGAGATTCTACCAAATGCAGTTCGTCGCCGTGTAGCAGTTGAAATGGGAGCAACTCAAAACTGGTACAAATACGTTGGTCTTGATGGAGCAGTTCTTGGTATTGATACCTTTGGAGCATCTGCCCCAGCATCAAAAGTGCTGGCAGAGTATGGATTTACAGTTGAAAACTTAGTAGAACTTGTAAACAACTTGAAATAAGAAAAATCAGGGCATTTGCTCTGGTTTTTTATTGACCTAAAATCAAGGTGCAATCTTGTAAAAACAAGTGAAATTTGATATAGTAGTTTTATCTGAATTACAAAGGAGTAAAAAATAATGGGTGGGAATTTAACATTCTTGATTATGCTTGTTTTGATGTTCGGCTTGATGTTCTTCATGCAACGTTCTCAAAAGAAACAAGCTGAAAAACGTATGGAGAGCCTCAACAAACTTCAAAAAGGCTACGAAGTAATCACTATCGGTGGTCTCTACGGTACAGTCGACGAAGTTGATACTGAAAACAAAACGATTGTACTTGATGTAGACGGAGTATACTTGACTTTCGAATTAGGTGCAATTAGAACAGTTTTGCCAGTCAAAGAAGCTGTCACACCTGAAGGTGCAGTTATCGAAGAAGGCAGTGCTATTGAAGAATAAAACGGGGTGGAATGCATTCCCGTTTTTCTATAAATGAGAGGAACAATGATGAAAAAAGTTGTCTTTGTCTGTCTTGGCAATATTTGTCGTAGTCCTATGGCGGAATTTGTAATGAAATCCCTGACCGATAAATATGAGATTCAAAGTCGAGCGACTTCTTCCTGGGAACACGGTAATCCAATCCACAAAGGGACGCAAGGCATCTTTCGAAGTCATGGCGTTCCTTATGATACTTCAAAAACTTCCCAACAAATTTCTAAAAAAGATTTTGAGTATTTTGACTATATCATTGGGATGGATGAGTCTAATCTCGCTGATTTGCGTCAGATGTGTCCACAAGAACAACAATACAAGATACAGCCTTTTGCATCTGAAAGCGTTCCAGATCCCTGGTATACAGGTGATTTTGAAGAAACTTATGACCGAGTTTTAACTGGTTGCCAGGCTTGGTTAAGTCGCTTAGAAAATGAGAGTGAACATGGAAAATTTAAAACAACTCTATGAAAAATATAGTGTCTATTTAACACGTCCCCGTTTAGAAATTGCGACAGTGATTGTCATTATTGTCTGTGCAGGTCTCGTATTTCTGACCAATCTTCCAAAACAGGGCGTTCTTAAGCTGGATAACGATGCTATTATTTATGACGGGAGCCTAGTTCGTGGTAAGATGAATGGTCAGGGCACTGTTACCTTCTCAAACGGTGATACCTATACTGGAGAATTTAGCAATGGTGCCTTCAATGGTAAAGGTACCTACCAAGCTAAAGCAGGTTGGTTATATGAGGGAGACTTTGTAAATGGCCAAGCTGAAGGAAAAGGAAAACTGACTACCGAACAAGAAGTAGTCTATGAAGGGGACTTCAAACAAGGTTTATTTCAACAAGCACAATAACCTCCTCCTAGAAGGAGGTATTCTTTCAGAACAACAGAAAGCGCTTACATGGAAATAAAAACGGCTTACAAGACTCTTTTACAACTAAGTTTGTGAAAAATAAAACTTTTATGGAATAATTCACAAACTTTAAGTGAAAAAGTGCATGTGTGGGTATATTTGAAATTGTTTTCACAAGCAAATAAAAAAAGTTTGTGAAATGTCTATGAAACTGTTTACAAACGTTTAAAAAAGAGTTATAATAAACTTGTGAAAAAATTAACAAAGGACTTACAATCCTTGAAAGCTATGGAGGAAAATATGGCTGATAAAAAAACTGTAACACCAGAAGAAAAGAAACTCGCTGCTGAAAAGCATGTCGATGGTTTGGTGCAAAAAGCTTTAGTTGCCCTTGAAGAAATGCGTAAACTTGACCAAGATCAAGTCGATTATATCGTAGCAAAAGCTTCAGTTGCAGCACTTGATGCTCACGGAGAATTGGCTTTACATGCGTTTGAAGAAACAGGACGTGGAGTATTTGAAGATAAAGCAACTAAAAACCTATTTGCTTGTGAGCACGTAGTAAACAACATGCGCCACACTAAAACAGTTGGTGTTATCGAAGAAGATGATGTAACAGGATTGACTCTTATCGCTGAACCAGTTGGTGTTGTTTGTGGGATCACTCCAACAACAAACCCTACTTCAACAGCAATCTTTAAAGCGTTGATTTCATTGAAGACTCGTAATCCTATTGTCTTTGCATTCCACCCATCAGCTCAAGAATCATCAGCTCACGCAGCTCAAATCGTGCGTGATGCAGCTATTAAAGCAGGTGCTCCTGAAAACTGTGTACAGTGGATTACTGAACCATCTATGGAAGCAACTAGTGCATTGATGAACCACGAAGGTATTGCAACTATCCTTGCAACAGGTGGTAATGCCATGGTTAAAGCGGCATACTCATGTGGTAAACCAGCTCTTGGGGTAGGTGCCGGAAATGTTCCAGCTTATGTTGAAAAATCAGCTAACATCCGCCAAGCTGCTCACGATATCGTAATGTCTAAATCATTTGACAACGGTATGGTCTGTGCATCTGAACAAGCGGTTATCATTGATAAAGAAATTTACGATGAATTTGTAGCAGAGTTCAAATCTTACCACACTTACTTTGTAAACAAAAAAGAAAAAGCTCTTCTTGAAGAGTTCTGCTTCGGAGTGAAAGCAAACAGCAAAAACTGTGCTGGTGCAAAATTGAACGCTGACATCGTTGGTAAACCAGCAACTTGGATTGCAGAACAAGCAGGATTTACTGTTCCAGAAGGAACAAACATTCTTGCTGCAGAATGTAAAGAAGTTGGTGAAAACGAGCCATTGACTCGTGAAAAATTGTCACCAGTTATCGCAGTTTTGAAATCTGAAAGTCGTGAAGATGGTATTGCCAAAGCTCGTCAAATGGTTGAATTTAACGGTCTTGGGCACTCAGCTGCCATCCATACTGCTGATGAAGAATTGACTAAAGAATTTGGTAAAGCTGTTAAAGCTATTCGTGTTATCTGTAACTCACCTTCTACTTTCGGTGGTATCGGGGACGTTTACAATGCCTTCTTGCCATCATTGACACTCGGATGTGGTTCTTACGGACGTAACTCAGTTGGGGATAACGTTAGCGCCATTAACCTCTTGAACATCAAAAAAGTCGGAAGACGGAGAAATAACATGCAATGGATGAAACTTCCTTCAAAAACATACTTTGAACGTGATTCAATTCAATACCTTCAAAAATGTCGTGACGTTGAGCGTGTCATGATCGTTACTGACCATGCTATGGTAGAGCTTGGTTTCCTTGATCGTATCATCGAACAACTTGACCTTCGTCGCAATAAGGTTGTTTACCAAATCTTTGCAGATGTAGAACCAGATCCAGATATCACTACAGTTGAACGTGGTACTGAGATTATGCGCTCTTTCAAACCAGATACAATCATCGCTCTTGGTGGTGGATCACCAATGGATGCTGCTAAAGTTATGTGGCTCTTCTACGAGCAACCAGAAGTGGACTTCCGTGACCTTGTACAAAAATTCATGGATATCCGTAAACGTGCCTTCAAATTCCCATTGCTTGGTAAGAAGACTAAATTCATCGCGATCCCAACTACATCTGGTACAGGATCTGAAGTAACTCCATTTGCCGTTATCTCTGATAAAGCAAACAACCGTAAATACCCAATCGCTGACTACTCATTGACACCAACTGTGGCAATCGTAGACCCTGCCTTGGTATTGACAGTGCCTGGATTTGTTGCTGCTGATACTGGTATGGACGTATTGACTCACGCAACTGAAGCATACGTATCGCAAATGGCTAGCGACTATACTGACGGACTTGCTCTTCAAGCCATCAAACTTGTATTCGAAAACCTTGAAAGCTCAGTTAAGAATGCAGACTTCCACTCACGTGAGAAAATGCATAACGCTTCAACAATCGCTGGTATGGCCTTTGCCAATGCCTTCCTAGGTATTTCTCACTCAATGGCCCATAAGATTGGTGCGCAATTCCACACAATCCATGGTCGTACAAATGCAATCTTGCTTCCATACGTTATCCGTTACAACGGTACTCGCCCAGCTAAGACAGCTACATGGCCTAAGTACAACTACTACCGTGCAGACGAGAAATATCAAGATATCGCTCGTATGCTTGGACTTCCAGCTTCTACACCAGAAGAAGGGGTTGAATCTTTTGCAAAAGCTGTTTACGAACTCGGTGAGCGCGTAGGTATCGAAATGAACTTCAAAGCACAAGGTGTTGACGAAAAAGAATGGAAAGAACATTCACGTGAGTTGGCCTTCCTTGCTTATGAAGACCAATGTTCACCTGCAAACCCACGTCTTCCAATGGTTGACCATATGCAAGAAATCATCGAAGATGCTTACTATGGTTACAAAGAAAGACCAGGACGCCGTAAATAATTAATTAATTATCAGCCAAAACCGAGGGTAAACCTCGGTTTTTTATGCTTAGAGAATATGTTTTTATTAAGAAATGCATAGAATTGGAGTAGGCTGCAAGGCTAAGTAAAGAAATGAAAATATTGCCAAAGCTTATCAGAAAAACAAGGCCAGCGCTTGCAATTAAACTCAAATAGTTATATAATAGGTATGTTGAAAGGTGATTTGTAGTGATTCAAGTTACTCTTTTCACAATAAAATTTTCATGATTTTCATAAGGAGGAAATCACTAATGGTAGTTAAAGTTGGTATTAACGGTTTCGGACGTATCGGTCGTCTTGCTTTCCGCCGTATCCAAAACGTAGAAGGTGTTGAAGTTACTCGCATCAACGACCTTACAGATCCAGTTATGCTTGCACACTTGTTGAAATATGACACAACTCAAGGTCGTTTCGACGGAACTGTGGAAGTTAAAGAAGGTGGATTTGAAGTTAACGGTAAATTCATCCGTGTTTCTGCTGAACGTGATCCAGAACAAATCGACTGGGCTAACGACGGTGTAGAAATCGTTCTTGAAGCTACTGGTTTCTTTGCTAAGAAAGCAGCTGCTGAAAAACACTTGCACCCAGGTGGAGCTAAGAAAGTTGTTATCACTGCTCCTGGTGGAAACGACGTTAAAACAGTTGTATTCAACACTAACCACGATGTTCTTGATGGTACTGAAACAGTTATCTCAGGTGCTTCATGTACTACAAACTGCTTGGCTCCAATGGCTAAAGCTCTTCAAGACAACTTTGGTGTTGTAGAAGGATTGATGACTACTATCCACGCTTACACTGGTGACCAAATGATCCTTGACGGACCACACCGTGGTGGTGACCTTCGTCGTGCTCGCGCTGGTGCAGCAAACATCGTTCCTAACTCAACTGGTGCTGCTAAAGCTATCGGTCTTGTAATCCCAGAATTGAACGGTAAACTTGACGGATCTGCACAACGTGTTCCAACTCCAACTGGATCAGTTACTGAATTGGTAGCTGTTCTTGAAAAGAACGTTACTGTTGATGAAGTGAACGCAGCTATGAAAGCAGCTTCAAACGAATCATACGGTTACACAGAAGATCCAATCGTATCTTCAGATATCGTAGGTATGTCTTACGGATCATTGTTTGACGCAACTCAAACTAAAGTTCTTGACGTTGACGGTAAACAATTGGTTAAAGTTGTTTCATGGTACGACAACGAAATGTCATACACTGCACAACTTGTACGTACTCTTGAATACTTCGCTAAAATTGCTAAATAATTCTTGAGTTGATAAAAGCAAGGCTAACTGGTCTTGCTTTTTTTGTATCTATAAGAAAAAATGGATGATAGTGTCATCCATTTTGGTTTAATTCTCTTTCAAATGTGTCTGATAGCGCAGTAAAGCTTAATTTGTTTAAGGTCAGAGGATGGACAAAGGAAAGTTTAAATGCATGAAGCATTAGTCTCTTAGTTTTTGAGTGTGGATTGTAGAGCGGGTCTCCTAGGATTGGATGTCCGTGGTGAGATAGATGAACCCGAATCTGATGAGTTCGCCCTGTTTTTAATCGACAACGAACGAGACTAGTTTTGTTTTGAAATTGTTTCAATCGAGTTACATGAGTTTCGGCATATTGACCATTTTTTTGATCCACAACTCGTTTTCTACGATCGTGACGATCGCGACCGATTTTGTCTCGAAAGACAAGCTCTTTAGTTCCTATTTTTCCCTCAACCAGAGCCCAGTATTCGCGGGAGATTTCTTTTTTCTCCAATAATCGATTGAGGATGGGCAGTATAAATGGATTTTTAGCAAATAGTACGAGTCCACTTGTTTCTTTGTCTAGTCTATGAACGACATAGCAAGTTTGACCTACATAGGCGCTGACATGGTTGAGAAGAGCAATCTCATCTGGTTGATTCCCGTGAGTCTTCATACCTTCAGGTTTGTTAACGATAATCAAATGTTGGTCTTGGTAGACTTCTTGGACAAGATTAGGATTCCCCCAAACAATTTCTTTTGTAGGATAATCCTCCTCATCAAAAATCAGTTGACATTCATCTCCGGATTTGACAGTTTGATGCCAGTGGACTTCTTCTTGATTGATGAGAATGTGCTTTTTAATTCTCAAGAAATGCCGTATTTTTCTCGGAATGAGTAGTTGTTCTTCCAAGAAGACTTTGACAGTCATTTCAGGAAGAGAGTCAGGAATAACAAAGGTAAATTTCATACAGATATTGTAACAAAAAATAGATTATTTGGATAGAGAAACTAGCTAAATTCTTGTCATCCTATGGGGAAGATGATAAAATAAACGCATGAAATTAGATACATTATTTGAAAAGTTTCTTTCTTTATTTAAAAAAGAAGAAGCTGAAATGGAAGAAATAGAAATCGACGAAGCTAATAATGAAGAAAATACCTCGACTAATTTAAGACGGTCAAGAGGTGGGCGAAAGAAAGTTGGGCAAGTCGGCCCCATTCGAAAATTTTGGCGTCGCTATCATCTGACAAAAATCTTTCTAATTCTCGGACTAAGTGCAAGCTTGTTTGTTGGGGTCTATCTATTTGCCTTGGCTAAATCGACAAATGTTACAGACTTGCAGAATGCTTTGAAAACACGAACGGTGATTTTTGACAGAGAAGAGAATGAGGCTGGTGCCTTGTCAGGCCAAAAAGGGACCTATGTTGAACTTTCGGAAATTAGTGAAGATTTGCAGAATGCTGTTATTGCGACAGAAGATAGAAGCTTCTATAAAAATAGCGGAATTAACTATAGTCGCTTTTTCCTAGCTATCCTAACAGCTGGTCGCTCGGGTGGTGGTTCTACAATTACCCAACAGTTAGCGAAAAATGCTTATCTTTCACAAGACCAAACTGTTCAGAGAAAGGCTAAAGAATTCTTCCTTGCTTTAGAATTAACCAAAAAATACAGTAAAAAAGAAATTCTAACCATGTATTTGAACAATGCCTACTTCGGTAATGGAGTTTGGGGTGTTGAGGATGCTAGTAAGAAGTACTTTGGAGTTTCGGCATCAGAATTAACTCTTGATGAAGCCGCCACTTTAGCAGGTATGCTTAAAGGCCCAGAATTGTACAATCCTCTGAATTCTATTGAGCATTCAACTAATCGAAGAGATACTGTCTTACAAAATATGGTGGCTGCCGGCTACCTTGATAAAAATAAGGAAGCAGAAGCAGCAAGTGTTGATATGGCTTCTCAATTGAAAGATAGTTATGAAGGGAAAATATCAGACTACCGTTATCCTTCTTATTTTGATGCAGTTGTTAATGAAGCTATTGAAAAGTATAATCTAACAGAGGAAGAAATCGTTAATAACGGTTATCGAATTTATACGGAGCTAGATCAAAATTACCAAGCAAATATGCAGGTTATCTATCAAAATACTTCGCTCTTTCCGACAGCTGAAGATGGGACACATGCAGAGTCTGGTAGTGTCGCTTTGGAGCCAAAAACGGGTGGAGTTCGAGGAGTTGTTGGTCGAGTGGCAGGGGATGATAAGACAGGTTTCAGAAATTTTAACTATGCAACCCAATCAAAAAGAAGCCCAGGGTCGACTATTAAACCCTTGATAGTGTACACACCAGCGGTTGAAGCGGGTTGGTCTCTTAATAAGGAGTTGGATAATCATACCATGCAATATGGTGATTATAAAGTAGACAACTACGCAGGAATCAAGACATCACGAGAAGTACCCATGTATCAAGCTTTGGCTAAATCTCTAAATTTACCTGCAGTAGCTACTGTTAAAGAACTTGGAATTGATAAAGCCTTTGAAGCGGGTGAAAAGTTTGGTCTCAACATGAGCGATGTAGATCGTGTGCTTGGAGTAGCTTTAGGTGGTGGCGTAGAAACGAACCCTCTTCAGATGGCCCAAGCCTACGCAGTGTTTGCAAATGAAGGACTCATGCCGGATGCTCACTTTATCACCCGTATTGAAAATGCTAGTGGTCAAGTGATTGCTACTCATAAAAATACTCAAAAACGAGTGGTTGACAAATCGGTAGCTGATAAAATGACCAGTATGATGTTAGGTACTTTTACAAATGGTACAGGAGTCAGTTCGTCTCCAGATGATTATGTCATGGCTGGAAAAACAGGAACAACAGAGGCAGCCTTTAACCCAGAATATACCAGTGATCAATGGGTGATTGGCTATACCCCTGATTTAGTGATTAGTCACTGGCTTGGTTTCCCTACTACTGATGAAAATCACTATTTAGCAGGTTCAACTTCGAATGGTGCTGCTCACATTTTTAGAAGTATGGCGGAAACAATCCTACCATATACGCCAGGTAGCACCTTTACAGTTGAAAATGCTTATAAAATGAATGGTATTGCACCAGAAAATACACCTAAACAAACTACAAGTGATACTAGTACGCAGTCGGATGATATATTAGCAGATATTCGTGGACGAGCACAAAATCTGGTCGATGAAGCAGGAAAAGCTATTTCAGATGCTAAAATTAAAGAAAAGGCTCAGACTGTATGGGATACCATTGTAGATCTCTTTCGCTAATACGTTTATAAGCTAAAAGACAAGGATTCAAATCTTTGTCTTTTTTACCCTCACTTGTCAGTATTCATACTTCCTGATACACTTTGGACTTGAAAAAACACAAGACAGAAACCAAAGCCCCTCTTTCCTCCTTTCTCTGCTAAACTAAAAGCAGAGAAAGGGGGAAAGCAAATGCTTGAGAAGTATTATGCAAAGGTAAAAGGAATTGTTCATAAATGTAGAAAAGATTATTATCTCCATCTATGGGAAAAAGAGGATTGGGACCAAGAAGGCATGATCTGTCTCCATGAACTTCTAGAAAAGCATCCAGAACTAGTGGAAGAAGAAAAGAAACTCTACGTCTACTTCAAAACAAAATTTCGCAATCGAATCCTTGATAGCGTCAGAAAACAAGAGAGTCAAAAACGTCGCCTAGACCGGATGGCCTACGAAGAAG
>NZ_AJML01000031.1:0-40158 GCF_000259525.1 Streptococcus sp. SK140
CAGGATTATTGAAGTAACAACATTTTGAACCATAAAACACCTCATTCAAATATATTTTTGAATGTATTTTAACATTAAACTTTGTAGATGTCAACTTAAAATCCACCAATTAATAATTGCATGATATAACATTTAAGAATCTCTAATTATTATAAAAACGTTAAGATAGATCTTAACGTTTTTATCTTTATACTTACTTACTTGTCTTATTGTATACTCTTACTTGTCTTGTTTCAAGAATAAACTGATTTTCATCAACTGGACCCTTGTAAATCTTCAGTTTACACTCACCCGTCTTTGCATTTAAATCATAAACCCTATAAATTTCATACTGATCTTTAAATTTTTGAGAAGCGAAAATTTCATTTTGCGTCATCTCAAATCCATCCATGTAATTATAAGTGGTTGTTTTTACTTCAACATAAATTTCCTCATTATTTTCATTCCAGTAGATAATATCATATCCAACACCATCTCCCTCTTCCTTAGATACATGTTTCGGTTGGCGTAAACCTTCTTTAATTGCTTTTTGAGTAAGAAAATCAAAAATAATTTCTTCACCAAGCGCACCAATTCGATTTTTCAACTTATTAAGTTTAGAAAAATCAAGTTTCTTTGCAATACCAACATGCTTTTTCTCAGATTTTTTACGAGTTTTTCCATCTAGCTCAACACTAATTTTAAATCCTTGGTTTCGAAGATAATTTAAATCATTAAACTCTTCCTCACTAAGATCATCTTCATTAGAGTCGAGAGTCCCATCCAAAGGAACGCAATTAGCATTCTGCATTAAGCGACTAAAATCAGAAAATGAAATTGAATTCATCCCATACTGGTTCCAGAAATGCTCCCAACTATTAGGTTTCTTCTTTTTACTATCCCATTGGAAATTCTCAATAAAATCATCACCTTGTTTAATTGCAGGAATTATCTTAAATACATGGTCAATAGTAGCCACTACATTTCCTTCACCGTCAGGTTCAGAAATATGAGTTACTACTCCGCCAGCATAAATTTCAAATTTTCTATCCTTTGTTAACTTCCCAGGTCTTCTACTAAGTACAAGTGCTCCTTCTTTTAGTCTATTGTACCTTCTTATATTCCATCCATAGCTTGTTAAATCGTCTTTATACTTCAATACTCCATCTACAACTTTACCATGATCTAAAATAAAGGTCCCTGAATTTTCGTCTACAGGTGGAATTACATCAAAAATATTTGCCATATTAGGCTCCTTTCTTAACGCAGAACATTTTTTGTCCTGATTTACTTAAGTGTAGCACAAAAAAATCCAAATGTCAACACCCAGGACAAAAAATGTTCTGATAAAAAAATTCTTCTCTTTCATTTGAATTTTTGATAAAACTGACAACCTATTTTCTTAAATTATAAAAAAGTATGGATATCAATAATATACTCGAAAAGTAGTGAAAAATATGCTTATTTCACAAGAACACTATCTCAAGTGTTCTTTTTTTGTAGCCGTATTATATCTTAAAATACTTTATTATAATTTGTGACGATACAGTTCAGACTTGTTTTTTATCATTTGAGAATTTTTGTGGTAATTATATAATTTCTTCTGATATGATATAAGCATGAAAAATACAAAAGAACATAACATCCAAAAAACCTTGTGGCATATCAAACGCCATTGTAGTAATATAGAAAATAATTCTAATCGTGAAGATAGACAATATGAATTTTTCTGTTTGAAATCTAGTATTGAATGTTTAGGACGTGTAATGAATAACGAAAAACCCTATCCACTTATGGACAGGGATGAAGTTTTTTAAAATTCATTGGATCAATCATATTATAAAAATTTATTTGAAAAAGTTCAGTTTCAAATAATTTTAGAATAGATTCATATCAACTTTCAAAGATTTTATTGACTTTCCGAAAAATAAGTATTTTCCGGAAAGTTGGCGGAAAAACCTATTATTATTCTCAAACATAATTATTGTCTAAAATATACTTTGATGTCATTTTTTAGACAATCTTTTTATGAATTTAAATTATTAATCCTATACTTGTCTTTTTGAAATCTTTAAAATTTCTTAAATACTGAGTGTTTTTAATTATAAAATGTTAAAATATAATAGACTAATAGAAAAATTGTTTAATAATAAAAATCTCGGGAGAAATAATGATGGCATATCCTCAATTTATAGATAACTCTAGAAAAAAATTATCTGATGTACTAAATGAAATTGCACCAAATTACTCTGTACTTCGAATAGCAACTGGATATTGGGATCTAGCTGGTACTATTGAACTAATTGACGATTTTGAGCAATATTCGAAAATTCAATTATTGATTGGTAAAGAGCCTATTGCTCACAGGCTGCAAACACAATATAACATTGATATGAATTCCCCTGAGAACCTATTCCCAGAAGCTGATATAACTCATGATCTACAAGAATATGGCAAAGGAGGAAATAATACGGAAATACTCGAACAACTCCGCATGACCGCCAAAAAACTTGTAAATCTAATCAATAGTAACAAACTTGAAGTAAAAATATATAGAGAACCTAGGCTTCATGCTAAAGCTTATATATTTGGAGAACTAGGAGACGCTGACTCAGTTGGTATTATTGGTTCTTCAAATTTTACAAAGGCAGGACTCACCTCCAATGCAGAGCTAAATTTTCTTACAGAAAACTACCAAATTGTTGAATTCAAACCAACCAGTGATAAACAACAAAATGGACATATCGTATGGTTTGATGAATTATGGAAAGATGCTGAAGATTGGACAGGGGAATTCAGTAACATCATTGTGGATAGTCCGGTTGGAGATAAAACCTATGGTGCTTATGATGTTTATATCAAAACTCTTATGGAAGTTTTTCCTGAGGAACTACAGCCCGTAGATCCTTTTGACAAAGATATCGAAGATATTCTTCATCCATTCCAAAATCAAAACGCACTTGATCTAAGACGGAAATTGTCACGTTATGGCGTTGCAATGCTTTCAGACTCTGTCGGTCTAGGAAAGACCATCACAGCTGCTGCTATCATTAAACAATATATCGAGGATGGAAACAACAATATTTGTATAATACCTCCAGCATCACTTAAACAACAATGGATTGATGAGTTAGAAGGGGAAAGATGGAATCTTCGGGAGGGAAAAGATTTCAGATTGATCTCTCAACAAGATTCTGGAAAAATACAAGAACAAATTGATTACTTTAAACATCATAAAAACTCTCGAAATACTATTGACTTATTCGTGGTTGATGAGGCTCACAATTTGAGAAATCAAGGAAGCACTCGCTATCAAAAGATTTTACAACTATTTCAAGAGAATCCTCAATCAAGAGTTCTTTTACTTACTGCTACACCTATTAATAACTCTTTGATTGATTTTGCAAATCAAATACAACTAGGTGCAAAAGGTGATTTAGTTTCTATAAATGTCCCGTATAAAAGTAATAAAGGTAAAACTCTTGAATATATTGACTTCTTTGAAGCACTAAAGCGAATTCAATCAGAAGCAACTCGTGCAGAAAAGCGTGGAGAAGAATTTGATTGGGATTTCCATAAAAATACTATCATCGCGGGAATAAGGCATTATCTTGTTAGATCGACAAGACAAGGTGTTGTCAAAAATCAGCAAATGAATTCTATAAATGGACGGAGTAATCCTTTCCCGACGTCAACAATTGAACAGTTTCCCTATACTTATCTCAATGAGGATAACGAATTTATTCAACAAGTCTTAAACGAAGTACAAGATACTACTTTCGAAGCTCTTTCTCCTGTATCTCTAAACCTAAATTTAATTGGAGAATTAACACAACGTACTTCTCACCCACTTGATTTATATAAGGAAATTCATAAAGAGCAACAATCAGGAATTAATATTTCTGAAAAGTATGACCTATCCGTAAACTCGAATAGTAATGCTATATTTTCTAATAAAGATGAAACTTCAAATATTATCCCAACATTATTTAAAGTGATAAACTTCCTGGGATTTGCACCTTACAAACCCGATTCCTATTCTCATAATATTTACAATAAAACAATTAATGAAATTCGTGCATTGGATTTAAAAGGAAACGAGGCTAATCAATTAAGAACTCAACTTGCTGTTCACAATATGCTTCATGTCACTTGGCTAAAACGTTTGGAATCATCTACAGCCACCCTACTAAGATCTGTACTGAATTATCAAGATAGAATTGCTTTGTTTGAAAAATGGCTGGATAGGGGATATATTGTTAGTCTGACTGATGCCGCAACTCTTGATAGTGAATATGGTGAAGATATTGATAAGGCTTTCGAAGATTATGATAAATACTTGTCAGATTTAGATGAGGCTATGTCTCAAGGTAACGAACAAGATATTAAAAAACGTGGTGTCGAAAGAAAAGAAGCTGATGAGAAACTATTTAATATCCCTCAATTAAAAAAAGATCTCCAACGAGATAAAGAAATATGTAAATTCTTAACTACTGTATTAACAAGATTAAGTAAAAAAGATCATGATAGAAAACTAAATGCATTTGCAGATAAAATAGTAGAACGATTGGAAGAAAATAAATATGGGAAAAAACTATTAGTTTTTAGTTTCTTTTCTGATACGATTGATTATCTGAAGGAACGTCTTCCACAAATACTGGAAAACAGGATTCCTAACTTCTCGAAACGTGCAGAGTTTATTTCAGGCAATAGTGGCTCTGTTGAAGAAATTACTAAACGCTTTTCTCCAAATAGTAAAAAAGCAAAAATTAATAAACAGAGTGAACTCGATTTTCTATTTGCTACTGATGTACTTTCAGAAGGTCAAAACCTACAAGATGCTGGTTTTTTAGTAAATTATGACTTACATTGGAATCCTGTAAGAATGATTCAAAGAAATGGTCGAATTAATCGTTTAGGTTCAACTTATGAAAACATACTAATTGCAAATATGAAGCCTCATGAAGATTTAGAATTCTATCTTAAGTTAATTAGACGTCTAGAACACAAAATTGCAACAATCAACTTTACCGTTGGTAACGATCAAAGTATATTAGGTGAAAGTGAAAATCCAATAGAATTTCATGAAATATTGGAATCTGATAACATTTTTGATGATGATATCGACAAAGCTTCAAAGGCAATGGAACAATTTGAAAATACCGAAGATATATTAGATTGGGTTGATAATTATTCCACTGAATTACGGAAATTTATTGATGCTCACAAAGAAGATGGAGAAATTAAGAGAATTCAAAGTATCCCTGATGGAAAATGGAATTACCTTCCGAAATCAACTGAAAATTTTGAGAATCTAGACTATGTTATCGGACTATATAGAGCTAAAGGTAAAATCTCTGCTACTGGCGCACTGATAAAAGATATTGGTTTCGTAAGCATCGAAAAAAGCTCAGAAAAAAGAGGGCCATTCAGCTCGCTTCAAGCAAAATATATTCAAGAAAAGGATGCTTTGAAACAAATTCAAACGACCCCTCAAGATAATAAACGTATGATAGATAAAATACCAGTAGATAGATCAGAATATATCAAAAAAGGCAGTACAGAAATTAGTGTGCAATTTGAATCAGCTAATCCAGTTTATAGTATAAAGCAACAAGGGATGCAAGCTCTTGAAATTTTAAAAACTTATTTTGATTCAAGTTACAATCTTGTTGGAATTATTGAAAAAGGCATACGTTATTCAAATGATAAACGAACTTTTGAACAAATTGTTCGAGAAGTAAATAAACAAAACAAAGAAAATGGTAAATTAACACCACGAGTAATCAAGAATTTTGAGAACTTGCTAACTAAGCTTTTACAAACTGAATCGGACGAAAAAAGAATAGAGAAAGTCGAAGGTGTATTATTCTATGCAAAACCATAATGGCATTCATACAATAGACAAATTAGTCAAACAATTATCGAATGAAAAGAACGAGTGGGTATCCCTTGCTATAGCAATTGACTTAGCTGATGAAATAATGAGGTGGATCCTTCCAAATCAAGATAGATGGGCTAGTATGTTGGAACACAATAGTCAGAATACTGGAAATCTCCCCTCTCCTCTTCCAATGGATGTTTTCCATAATCAAAAACAAAGAACGTGGTTTCGTGAACACCCGGAATCTAATTCTGCACGTTCAGCCTTTCAACACTTCAAACAGGATGACTGTGTAGTTGAAAGCAAGTTATTCTGGTTTAGTGAAAGTGCAACTAAACAAAAGATCTCAGCTTCAACAGAATTCACATCTAACTGGGAAGACTCTGACTTAACAAGAACTCCAAGCAACAAGATTGGAATAGATTTTTTCCTGACATCTGATGCTAATTCTCTCCTAATTGTGCTTTCTAATAGGAAAAAACTTCGTGTTATGGAGTTACATGATCATTTGAGTAATACTCAAAAACAAATTTTTGAACACAATCTATTTAACGCAGCAGATTATGATGATTCAAAAATTAATAATGGTCAAAATCTCGAACCTCAACAGACTATTCATAAAAGACTATGGGATGCGTTGCAACTTAAAGAAGTTAACAAACAATTCTATTCAATTATTGCACAATTCTTTGAAGATCTAGTTAAAACTATGGAAAATCAAGGAAAGAACTCAGAAGATGCAAAACAATTTTCTTCCCGACTACTAGGACGAATGCTTTTCATTTGGTTTTTACGGAAAATGAAAATTATTTATGAGGACTTTGGATACTTCGAAATAGATAGTTTATCAGCTACTGAATATTATGAAAAGAAAATCAAACTTCTATTTTTTAGCACTCTAAATACTGATATTTCCGATCGTAAACACCTAGATTATATAACACCATATTTAAATGGTGGCCTATTTGAACCCAAGGAAAATGATTTTATTCACGAAACTATCAATTTCCCTAAAGATTATTTTAAAAATCTTTTTGATAGATTTAACGAGTTCAATTTTACTACTGATGAATCTAGTGCTGACTTTGAAGTGATTGCAGTCGATCCTGAAATGTTAGGACAAGTATTTGAAAATCTATTGGCTACTCAAAATGAAGATACTGGACAGAGCGCACGGAAACTAAGTGGAGCATTCTACACACCGAGAGATATTGTAGCATTTATCTGTAAAGAATCTTTAAGAGAATATTTGTATAGCAAAGTGGGAAATAAAGCCTTCAACCAAGGAATAGACTTACTAATCGACTACTCAGATGCTGAATTTTTAGCTAGAAAAAGTACATCTGGTGCTGATTTATGGGGAGTCAATAGTAAAAATATAACAAAAACTATCCTTGAGGCTCTAGATAACTATAAGGTTTTAGATCCTGCTTGTGGTTCTGGTGCTTTCCCAATGGGAATGATTCAACTCCTTGTTAGGACATATGAAAGATTACTAAAATCCTATGATGCATACGAGCTCAAACTTTCAATTATTGAGAACAACATCTTTGGAGTAGATATCGAACCGATGGCAATTGAAATTTCTCGTTTAAGAGCTTGGCTTTCAGTAATTATTGACGAACCCGATAAAAGTAAAATCCAGCCTTTACCTAACCTAGATTTTAAATTCGTTTGTGCCAATAGTTTAATATCTCTAGCCCAAGATGGCACTTCTATTTTTGACGATCCAAACTTAGACTTAAAGCTTTCTGACATTCGACTAAAATATTTTAACGCACGTGTAAAAAGTTCTAAAGATAAGTGGCAAAAAAAATATTACGAATTAACAACCGGAAATATACAACTTGGGGAAACGATTCGTTCCGAACAATTAAGATCCTTTGATCCTTTTATTGTAAAGAAACCAGCAAGTTTTTTTGATAGTTTCTTTATGTTTGGAGTTCACAATTTTGATGCAATTATCGGAAATCCTCCCTACGTTGGGACTAAAAAGCGAAGTACGGCTGATAAAAAAGCTCTAGAAAATGAATTTGGATTTGCAGATGATCTATACAGCCACTTCTTTTTCAAAGGAATCGCTTTACTTAAAGAAGGAGGAAACCTTACATATATCACTTCCAAAACTTTTTGGACTATTCAATCGAAGAAAAACTTGAGAGAGTTACTACTTTCTAATACAGTAAATTATATTTTTGATACTGTTAATCCATTTGAATCAGCGATGGTTGATACTGCAATAACCTCTGTTACAAAAAAAACATTCGATTCTAAAAATCTTATCAAATTCTTAGACGGTAGCGAAAGTTTAATGTCACCATTAGAATTAGAGATAGAACAGTCCACTTATATTAATACTCAAAATACTGTTATTTTTACACCAACTAAACAAAACCTAAAGATTTATGAATTATATGGGAAAAAGATAAAAGAGCTAAATAATCTGTGGTGGGACAAGATTTCTACCAGTAAAAAAATTGAACATAATAAAGAGGAACTTAATGAGTATCGAAGTAACTTAAAACCTGGAGAGATTACTTTATTAGGCTGCTTGACCGAAGGTGGTGTTGGTTTACAAACTGGTAATAATGGTAAGTATATTGCAGTGAGAAAATCAACAAAATGGGCTGATAATATTATGAAAACACGTCCTAGAAAATTAAAAGATGCGATTAATAAATATAATATTCCAGCAAATGAGTTGTGTGGATATACAAACCTTGAAGCTCTGTTCAATGAATTGGAAGAAAAGGATATTGATACAGTTTTTGATATAATCAAAGAAAAGTACGGTCGTGATGTCTTCGGTCAAGGATATCTTTATCGAATCATTGATGACAAAGAAATTGTAGATGTTGATTCATTAACTGAGGATGAGAAGATTAACGGAATTTCGACTACAAAAAATTACTACGTCCCATATGATAAAGGAGATAAAGACGGAAATAAATGGTACCTAGAAACACCATTTGCTATTGCTTGGACAAAAGAAAACGTAAGCTATCTCAAAACTGACTCTCGAGCAAGATACCAAGGATATGCCTATTTCTTTAAAGAAGGATTTTGTTGGTCTGATATTAATACTACTTATTTAAAATGTCGTGCGAAACAAAAGAGTATTAATGATGTTAAAAGTATGAGTTTATATGGATTATCTGACCAAGTACCAGAATACTATATTATAAGCATCATCAATTCAAAATTCATGAGTAGGTATGTTGATGATTTTGTTAATAATACTCAAACTTTCCAAATAAATGATGCACGTCAACTTCCAATAGTTGTACCTTCAGAAGAAAAACTTCAAGAGTTACTTCCACACTTCCAGGAAGCGATTCGAATAAAGAAATCTGGAGATTCTGTCCAAGAAGAAAATAATAGAGAATTAGAAATAATCGAAAATAAGATTGAAGATATTATTCTTGAAATATATCAAATAAAATAGATATAGATGAATTTTAAAAGAGAGAACGTACTTCGTTCTCTCTTTTTTATATCTAAAACTATAATTTTATTTATTAAAACTGACTCCATTAATATACAAAAATAAAATAATACCATAGACCATTTATATTATTAGATTTCCTTGAATATATAGCAATTGCTTGAAGATTGAAAATAACTAGGTGAGCTAAATGATGCTAAAATGTATTTTTAGTGTACTAGAATTATTGTTTCTACTTCATAGAGTTACGCTCATAACATCAACAGTAATTGTAATTCTGCTTTTTTTCTTGCTTCTAGTTCTGATAATTTTGTACTATCCCAAGCATATGCTAATGATTTCCCTTTGTTATAGATCAACCAAATTTTTAAATTATTAATACTTTCCCTCAGCTCGCTCCAATTATTCTGATCAATTAACTCTGGCAGTTCTTGACTAGTCACAAAATTTGTTTGTTTCATCTTCTTTTTTATTCTTACTGACAGAGGTGGTTGATACTGATTGAATTCAACAATCAAAGTTTCTTTTATTCGATGGAAATATTGATGTAGAGAAGTGTTATGACCGTCTAGATATTCTTCCACTGCTTGCTTAATGGCTGACTCATCATCTAGTTCATAGTGCCTTAACAAGCCGATTAAACGAAAATAAAGTGCCTGTTTCGATACTTCTAAATCCTCTTTGAGTTTTTGAAAAGAATCACAAGAATAATAAATTTTGGATAGAAGAACAATATCAGGCATGAGTACAATAGCTGAAAATATATTAGCTTCTCTCTCCAAAATAGATTCCTGATTATCCACCGATTCTGTAAAATAAGAGCCATCGTGCTTCAAAATGAAGTGCCCTAATTCATGACATAAGGTAAAGTTACGCTTGGCTACAGGATTGTCTTGCTCATAGGAAAAACTCGTTCCTAGATTATCAATAACTGTTAAACCTTCAATTTTATGATTTGAAAAGTGGTGACTTATGACTTGAATGTTATTCTCACGAATGCAATAATCAAAATAATAGTGAAAATGATAGTTCAGGGTTGAAATTTCTTCTTCTTTTATATACGAATAAAGGACTTGCTTTGTGATTTCACTTACTCTTGAATAGAATTCATCCAACGAACAGTACCTCCTTTAAATCACAACTTACAAAACTCAACCAATTGGGTTTAGTCAATTATATAAAAAAAGTGGACTGTTGTCCATCTTTTAATAACGTGAAGAAAGATGTAGCCAAAATTCTTCACTAAAAAGCAAATATGTAAAAACAAATAATTGTTTTAAAACAGAATTATCTTTAGGATAATTAAAGAAAATATTATTCTCTGCATCATTTATATAGCATTCATACGGAATGGGAATAAATGAACTCATATCCTGATAGAAATTTTCTTTCTCCGAGTTGTCAATATATCTAAAGTAGCAAAATGCTACAAATATAAATGAAAAGAAAGATCTTCGTGCTGGATTTATTAAAATATATTTTGAGATATAAAGACCTGTTAATTGTGGACTTCCTGCGTATATAGGAGCTATACCATCTTTAGTTAACATTCGAGTTGACCAACGGATAGTATTAAAAAGTTCCCATTCTTCTTCAACATTATTGCCTGAATTGTGACTGGGCCAAACCGACTTCAAATCAAATAAGAAACTTGGACTATATGAATCATCCAAAATAGTTGGAATTAATGGATTTCCATGAGCAGAAGCATTTCTAATAATTGATAGTTCTGCAAACATTTGCTTAGAAATATTCAGAAATATATATGACTTGGATCTAGTATTAAATCTTGTATGAAAAAATTTTATCACATAGCTGTAAACCTTACTTAATTCGTCAATTGTTAAATTTTCGAAGAAAAGAGTTAGTGGGACATCAACTAACTTAATAGATGCCGCATCATGATTATCAGATATATCGATTTTAAATAATTCAAATTCAGTCCGAAACATGTAACGTGATTTTAAAAGCTTAAAAATTTTAATTTTTAAAGTTTTTAAAGAATTATTTTGATCAAGCGCTTCATAAAACTCCAAAGAGTTAATTGATGATTCCATTAGGAGCATGGTTAATTGAGATTTTATATTTTTCTCTGTTTTTAAAATCCATTTTAAAATAACTTCTTTAAGCTCAATGTCTTTATCAATTAATTCTTGCAATATTTCAGTATCGGTTACTTTATAAAAATGTTTAAAGATATAAGCATGGTAATCATTAACATTTATAATATCCTTTTTGCTAACCTTAAATTTCTTGATTTTTTCTCCAGAGCAAGAAGAAATATCTGTTGCAATTTTTACTTTAACATCCCTTATTTGCGAATTTATTAACCTAAAGTTAACTTTTCTAGCTATTCTAAGATACTTACCTTTATATAACATATCTGGTGTTATAAAAAAGAAAAAACTAACTTTTTGGCCATCAATCAATGTAGATACTGTTCCATAGTTATTAAAAACCTCTTCAATTATACCCGAAAATTGTCTCGCCATAAATATCTTCCCAACCAACTCATTCAAACTAATCTTATAAAAAATTCACTACTTCAATCGCATTGTTCCAGGTCTTGAATATCTTATCCTTTTCCTAGCGAAAAATGCTTTTTACACTTACTCTAAGTTCTTTAACTAATTGTATCTTAGATAGTCCTCATTCAACTTGTAATTCTGCGATACTCATAGTTTATCAATTTCCTTTACTAAATGCCTTCTTCCGTTCCTCCATAAACTCAATCAATTCTGTTTTGAAGACTCTTTTTTCTTCTTCGGTCAATCCTTTTGAGTTCATACGGAAAAGCAATTCAATATTATCTAATTCATCTGATTTTTCTTCTGAGTTCCCAACTAAATAGTCAACTGAAACATTCAAAATTTGTGCAATTTTAACTAGATTTTCTTGTGTTGGCTTTTTGTTTCCACGTTCCCATGAAGCGTAAGCAGGTTGCGAAATTCCTAGTTTTTCAGCAACATCAACTTGAGTTAAATGTGCTTGTTTTCTTAGATTTTTTAGACGTTCCGAAAATTCCATTATGTTCCTCTTAAAATTTTTAAAGAATTTTTCAAAAACCTATTGACAATTATAACTATTGGTTATATAATGTGAATATAGCTGATAGTTATAGTGGCCGTAAAAATAATAATGCTTAACATTCAGCATCACGATCATTGAAAATTTAATAAAAAGTGCGTCTGACAACCAGAAGACTAATCATCAGAACTACACATAAACTTCGTACCTTTATTGTAAATGTTTTGGAAAGAAAAGTCAAGCTTCTTTATGGTTGAAGTGAAGATATAAAACATTTTTGTGGGCTTCCACGCATTTCGGACTTTCGCACTTTTCCGTATAGTAAAGTGAACTGGCTTCGCCGAAGGGCGTAAGAGAATCCATAGGGTATGATAGTGACTACCTTTGAGATTGGCTGGGAAAGCGATGGTAATTTACGCAAAGCACCTTGCTAAACGTTGCCACCGTGGAAAGAGGAATCTTTCCAACCAAATAACTTTTCTTTACTGCTGTCTATCCTTATTAGATAGACTAACTCTCAAGCTACTAAGTCTTCCCAATTTCTTGGTAGCTTTTTACTTTGACAATAAAGGAGAAAACTATGACAAACTTTTTTCGCATCACAATGTAAAAGACTATACAATAATTACATCTTCACTGATAGAATGTTTCGTTCATCTGAGAAACTACAAGCTCAACTTTATTCTCAAACTCTCAGTGATTTAAATACAATAGCTAAAAAATCAATAGCTAATGGATTTCCTCAAAGTGAAGTACAATTTTATACTAGAATGTTTAAACGTAAACTTTCTATTCACCATTACTCAAGAGTGAAGCAATTAGCTTAGCTCTTTTTATTTTACAATCAGAAAGGAAAATACTTATGATCCCAGAAACACTAAAAATGAAACCAGAATTTATCGGCCCAGCTTACTATGAAAAATTGGGAAATGCTCCACGTTTTATCTTTGGAAAAGAAGGTAAATATCAACGTCATATTCTAAACAGTGAAACACATGGTTCCTTCCATGTTATCACACCTGCTTCTACTACAGTCTTCCCAGAAGATGCTCTTGTAGAAGTTGTTAATCCTATCTTCCTATCAGATACTTCTCTGAATGGAAATTCTGTTGCACCTGCACTTAATGTGTTTGCTGAAAAACTAGTATTGAAAAAATAATTACATAAAGGAGAAAATTAAATGGCTAAAATTGGATTAAACTACGGAGAAAAACTACAAATTGCTGATAAAACTTATCGCGTCATTACTGATGGTTTAGACGTCCCGGCTGTCCTTGGAAAATTGACTTTCAGGGGTATTGAAGGACCTGATATTATCTTTGAAGAGGATCGTTCACAAAGAAACCCTGACGGTTCATTTGCCCAAATTAATACTGGAGAAGTCCGTGGTATTGTTGTTGCGATTCATTCTTCTGTACAACATCAGACACTCTTCTTTACTATTGCAGATATGTCCCAATCTGAAATTGAAGAACTTGGCCTAAAATATCGTGAAGAAATTGAACTAGAAGCTATTGTCATTACGCATACTCACGTAAATCGAAATGATATCTTCAAATTATTTGCTTCTAAAATTAAGAAGAAAACAGGAGGTACACCATCCAAGGAAAATAAATCTGTCGAACATAAAAAGCAAGACTAGGAGGTAAGACATTATGAGACTCTTTACCTATCGAGGACAAAGAGTTCGAATCATTCACCGAAAAATTAAGGGAATCACTTGGTTAATTCTGTGGTTTCCTTTTTTAGTTGCTATTAGCCTTTATACTTACGTTCACCTAGAAGAATTAAAAATCAATCCCCTACCGCAAGCTTATTTAATAGGCGCTGTATTCCTTTGTTCTTCTATTCTTACTTGGTTCATTAATCAGCTTTGTTACGAGAAATTACTCTTCTTTCAAAAAATGAATAGCTTACGTATTTTATCTCGGTTTTTATTGGAGAATAATCTTTACCTATCCAAAAAAATTAAACGAGAAAATAAGATTAGTGAAAAGATTGAACTTCCCCAAGTATATCTAAAACAATCACCATATAAAATTGAAATTAGCTTCATCTTAGAAGGGAATAAATTTCAAGATCGTTTCTTAAACCTTGGTTCCACTCTTGAAGTAATGTTTAATGGAGATTTTCGAAATAAGACTTTCGATAAACGCTTTATCAAATATGAAATTGCCATCAATCGTATTGATAGTCGTATTTCTATTGATAATGTTTCAGTCAAAGGTTCGAAACTACAACTCATGAAAGATGTGACTTGGGACTTTATTGAAGAGCCTCATCTTCTCATTGGCGGTGGAACCGGTGGAGGTAAAACTGTTGTCCTCATGACTATCATCTATGCACTCTCTAAAATTGGATTTATTGATATTTGTGATCCCAAAAACTCTGACTTAGCTGGTTTAAAAAAGATACCAGTCTTTCATAACCGAGTCTATACTAGTAAAGAGGATATCATTAACTGTTTTAAAGAAAATGTAGAGTTTATGGAAAAACGCTATAAACTGATGTCTTCCTCCCATAAGTTTCAAGCTGGTAAGAACTTTACGCACTATGATATGAAACCAAAGTTCATTCTAGTAGACGAATGGGCAGCTCTCATGGCAAAAATAGACCGTGATTATAGTCAACAAGGTGAACTCATGGAATATCTTTCTCAACTCGTCCTAGAAGGCCGTCAAGCTGGCGTATTCATTATTTTTGCAATGCAACGGCCTGATGGTGAATTTATCAAAACAGCTCTTAGAGACAACTTTATGAAGCGTCTCTCCGTCGGTCATTTAGAATCAACAGGATATGACATGATGTTTGGAGATGCAAATAAATTAAAAGAGTTTAAAAAACTTGATGAAATCAACGGAATCCGTGTCAAAGGTCGGGGGTATATTGCTAACAATGGTGATTTAGCGGGCGAATTTTTCTCACCTTATGTTCCACTTGATCAAGGTTTCTCCTTCTATGATGCTTACTCACAAATACCAATTATCGAATTTGAAGGAGAAGAATTCTCTGTCTTCAAAGAATTCACATCACAAACTCAAACTGAAAAAGGGACTCAGGAGTCTGATATGGTACTTAAAACTGCTAGACGTACCCTTAAAGATTTTTCTGATGAGCAAAATTTAAAAATGACAACACTACGAAAAATAATCTATCTATTAGAGGAAGAAGGAATGACTTTTGAACGTTCCGATTCCGCTATTTTAGTAGAACCTTTCCAAGAAAAACTCCTTCTTGAAATACTCTCACAATTTGATGAAGACGGGCGCAAATCTTATCCAAAAGCTGTTGAAGCGATTATTAATCATCATGGGCTAGGACAAGGGCAAGGGCAAGCCTGACCACAGGTCAGGCGCAGACCGTAGACCGACGTTCCTAGTCCATGATGAAACTTCAACCCCCGGTTTCTAACAGGGGGGTTACATTTGGCAAAAATGCCATATCCACCCCTCTTCATTCCTTATGGGAGTTGAGTTTACAGATTCCAAGAAGTGTGTAACTTTCGTCAAAAAAGTGTGTCACTCTAAAAAAGGAGGTATACTCATGAATGGATAAAATCAGCCCATTCAATCTTAAAAAATTTCGTCAAGAAACTGGGATGAGTCAAAAACAATTTGCAGAAGCTATTGAACTCCCAACTAGAACCTACCGTTCATATGAATCCGGAGAACGGGGTTTAACTATCGAAAAGTTCCGAGATCTCAAAGAGAAATTGGGATTTCATAAAGAATATGAAGAAAATAGACTCCGTGCTAGAATTGACTATGTAAGAATTTCCTTCCCATCCCTACGAGATCTAGAAAGCTTTTGTAAAAACTTTCTCTATTGTCATCTCACTGAATTCACAGAACAAGAAACACGTCTCATGAATTATACTCATCTCTGGCAACGAGGAAATATTTGGATCTTTGATTTCTTTGACAAAACCGAAACAAAAGATTTTCAAGCTTGTCTTCAATTATCAGGTCAAGGATGCCGTGAGATGGAAGTTCTTTTAGAACATAAAGGAGTAACTTGGCAGACATTCTTTCAAAATCTTCTTTATGCTTATGAGGATTGCCGCATTAAACGACTAGATATTGCCCTAGACGAGCTCTACAAGGGTTTCGGTAGAGAGGATGAACAAATACATCTCCCTGAATTAATAAAACGTCTATACGCAAAAGAAATCATCCTAAAGTCACTTAAAAAATGGAATGTGACTGGTGGAGGTTCTTTTACAAATAATGAAGACATGGAAGCAAATCACGGACTATCTATTTATTTTGGTTCCCGTCAAAGTCAACTCTACTTCAACTTCTATGAAAAACGCTACGAACTTGCTCAACAGGAAAACATCTCCTTGGAAGAATCCTTGGAGATTTTTGGTATCTGGAATCGCTATGAAATTCGCTTTTCCGACCAAAAAGCACAAGGTACAATCGAGGAATATGTCAATGGAGTGGATCTTGGAGAAATTGCCCGTGGTGTCGTTAATAAAGAAATTCAAGTCTATAATGGCACTAATCAATTCGGATCTTATAAACCAGACGAAAAATGGCAAACACTTTTTGGAGGTGTTGAACCTTTAAAACTATCAACAAGTCCACAACCTTACAGTTTTGAGCGTACTATTCGCTGGCTAACCCATCAGGTATCGAACTCCTTAGCACTCGTGAATGAAGCGGATAAAATCATGCAGACGGAATACATGAAAATGATTCAAAACAGCGGAGAAATCACAGACCGAGGGAATGCAATGCTAAATCTTATTAAAGCAAATAAACAATACGAAACATAGAAAGGAATTATCCATGGAATATAAAGTAGAATTAAGCTCACTTGAAGGCTTTAAAGCATGGGCTGGCGCCCTAGATACATTAAATACCGTTCGAGAGCGAGGAGGAATGGATGACTTAACCACTATCTGTGAAGAAATTTTCTGCGGAGACATCCCAACCGAAGTACAAATTAATGACTGGCTCTGGTTTGACTCTGACTTTATCTACCAAGCATTAGGTTATGAAGACCTATTAGAAAACTAATGTTTAAGAAAATATATAGAGAAGATTTTTTTCTATTACCTGATCAAGAATTTTGGACATTCTATATCCTTTTACGAAAAGGAAAAGATTATTACTATGAATGTGCCGCAAAATCTAGAGAAGAATCTCCTAACTCAAAAGGATTTTATACATACGACCATGCACTATTCACAATAGATGGTGAGTTAATCAATTTCAACTTAAACATGCGTCCTTCTCTCATAACCTATATTCAAAAAACAATTAAAGTCAATCAAGAAATATTTAGAAAGGAAATAATTATGGCTACAAAAACACAATTTGAAAAGAAAGTCTGTCAACTCTCCTATGAATTTGGGGAATTACTCAAGAAAAAGGACCACAATCAGGCTTGGACAAAAGCTGGTGAGTTAAATGCTCTCCTCAAAAAAGAAGAAGTTAAGGAACTAAAACAAGACCTAGTAGAGCAGCTACAAAATGAATTGCGAGGATACTACTTCATCAACGGGGAGATTGAAAAAGCCAATAAACGTCTTTATGCAAAAGGTTCAAAATTTATTGAATTAGCTAATATTTAAAAGGAGTATCTATGAATAAATCAAAGAACTACCTACTAAAAATTAGAGATTATCTCTCAAATTTTGAAAAGAAAGAGAAGAAAGGAAAACCACCAAAATTAAAAATTGTAAATAAAAAGACTGTAAACATAGCTATGATCGGAGGAATTTTTTTCCTCCTTTTTATTGGTCTAATGGGTTCTTTCCGAGCTATTACTCTTTCAAATCAAGTCACTTCTCTACAAGAAAGTATTAAAAACATAGACATCACTTCAAATCAAACTAAAACGGAGCCCGAACAATACAACTATCAACTTCAATACTATCTGAATGACTATGTTTATGCTTATTTTACTCTCTCCCAAGATACCGATAAGCAACAAGAGCAAGTTAAACGATTAGAAAACTTCTACAACTTTGTTCCTGATATCAAATCACAAGGTCAAATTCGAAATCCAAGTGAACTTGTCTCATCTCAATTACTGACTGTAGAGGATAATATTGCCAGATATAAGATTAAATACAAAGAAAAGATTAATAATGAGAATCTTAAAGAATACCAGATAGGTTTCAACATACCTTTTGGAAGAAAAGATGGAAAATTCTTTATATCCGGACTACCTTGGTTCTCTGCTTTAACATCTTACCAAGCTGGACAGTTTAACGAAGAAGAAAAACTAAAATTATCTGCGACAGATCAATTCTCTGGCTCAGAACATAAGAAGGTAGAGAAATTTCTTACGATTTTCTTTACAAATTATACTAGCAATCAAGATAATTTAAATTTAATTGCACCAGATATCACTGTTGTGTCTAATACAAAATTTAAAACTATCGACTATATTTATCTTAAAAATGAAGGAGACTCACTCATTGCTTATGTGCAAGCTACTTTTGAAGTTGGAGGAAGTACTCACTCAGAAAACTTTACTTTTACCCTCTCAGAAAAAGAACAGACGTACTATGTCACAAAATTAGAACACACCATTCCATTAAATTATGCAAACGATAAAGAATAGGAGAAACATATGAATACTGGAAATCTACGAACATTTCTTCAAGGTGATGCCGTTTGGATCTTAGGAGCTATTGCTGTTCTATTAGCCATTAAAGCCTGGCGCAATAGTTCTTGGATTCAACTCCTTTCCGTACTAGGATTTTATGCCGTCATCGTCTCCCTGACCAAAGGACAAGATATCTTGAAAGCTTTTGGTTGGTTCCTTAGACTTTTCGGAATCGAAACAGGTCTTTAATCATGAATGAAGAAAAACTATACGACTACAGCAAGGGGCTCAACGCCCCTTATTGGATTCAAGAAATAAAAACGAAGCAAGGTACACGAATTTGGTATTTCGCAACACCAATGCAGTTATCTTTTTTTATTGTCTTCATCTTCATTTTTGTGATGATGTTGCTTTTTGGAGGATTTATTTTGATTCCAATCGCACAATTCACACACTCTATTTCACTACTACTCTATTGGTATATTCCATATAAATTAGCTAAATTTTATACCGAATATGAACCTCATGGTAAAAAAATGCATGTCTTTATTGGAGACTATTTCATTTATCTTTTTGATTTTAAATTAAACAAAAAGGCAATCTACCACGAAGATCGAATAAACCCAATAGATGAAATAGTTTTTGAAAAAACAAATTTATAGAAAAGGAGGATTTATGAGTATTATCTTAACTTACCCAATTAAAGCAACCAATGAAAATCTAGCTCTCAAAGGTGATCAATCTGTTGTTGCTTACTATCGCGTTCCTAATACTCCAATCACTATTACGGATGAATATAAAAAAGAAAAACACAAGATAACAGTTTCTCAAATCATGAAGAAACTAAAGAAAAATAAGCACTTTGAGATTTCACTAATCCCAAAAGATTACCTCTTAGAAGAAAAATTGCGAGACTTTTCTGAAGCTCTAGCGAATGATAGTCGAAAACTTGGAGAAGAACTTCTTCTCTATACCGTTGATAGACTAACTGATGAGATGGAAATTCCCTATCAGTACGATTGGGTTGTAGGAATCAAGTTACGTAAACAAAACAATGGTGCAACTCTAAAAGAATTAGCTCTTGAGAACTTAACTGAATTCTCTGAGAAAATTGCTAATGGATTTGGATATGAATTCAAAACAAATTTGACTTGGTATGAAGAATATAAAAATGATGAAGAAACTGTCTTTCAAGCTTTATCTACTCTTCGTGCTAAACGTCTTACAGATGAAGAACTATTCTATTATCAACGCATGCAATATCTTCGCTATATCCCTCACTATAAGAAAGAAGTTCTTGCTAATCGTTCTCAATTCAATATTACAGATACTCTAATCAAAGTCCTAAAAGGTGGTTTCCTCAAGCTCGAAAGTCCTTATGGTTCGTCCTTTGTTACTATTCTTCCAATTGGGAAATATCCTGTGCAATTCAATGGTTTTCATTTAGGAGAGTTTGTCCAACGATTGAACTTCCCTGTAGAACTTCGAATAAAGGCAGAATTCATTGATTCCAACAAAATAAAAGGGAAAATGGGGCGCTCTAACACTCGCTTTAGAAACATCATGGAAGAGGCAGAAAACACGGATACTGTTCAACAGGACGAAATTATTATGGGTTCCATCTCCCTAAAGGATCTCATGAGAAAGGTGGGTAATAAGGAAGAGATCATCGAATACGGAGCTTACCTTGTGGTTTCAGCCTCAAGCGTAAATCAACTCCGTCAAAGAAGACAAGTTATTCTAAATTACTTCGATGATATGGGTGTTGAAATTAGCGAAGCTTCACAGGATGCCCCTTACCTCTTTCAAGCACTACTTTATGGAGAATCTCTCCAGAAAAAAACTCGGACATGGACACACATGGTCACATGTAGAGGTTTCTCTGAACTTATGCCCTTTACAAGTACTTCCTCAGGAAATCGTATTGGTTGGTATATCGGTCGTGTAGATAACTGGATTGGACGCTGGGATAACATCGAAAAGGCTATTGATTCTTCAAAGAATATCGTCCTCTATAATGCCACTGTCGGAAATAAAGAAGATATCGCTGGTAAGATCACTAAAAACCCACATATCATCATTACAGGGGCAACAGGACAAGGAAAATCTTTCCTGGCTCAGATTATCTTTTTGAGTGTTGCTCTACAAAATGTCAAAACACTCTATATCGATCCAAAACGTGAACTTAGAAATCATTATCATGAAGTAATTAATTCTCCTCATTTTTCCGAACTATATCCGGAACGAAAGAAACAGATTGAAAACTTCAATTTTGTGACTCTCGACAGCTCTCTTCCTTCTAATCACGGAGTGTTAGATCCAATTATAGTTCTTGAGAAGGAACAATCCGTAGAAGTTTCTAAAAACATGCTCGAATTTCTTTTACAAGCCGTGGATGATGTCTCAATGGATCAGAAGACAGCAATCACAGAAGCAATCAATGCGATTGTTGAACGTAGAGCAGCAGGTGAAAAAGTAGGATTCAAACACGTTTTAGAATCTCTAAGAAATTCCTCATCTTCTGAAATTGCTTCGGTAGGAAGATATCTAACGTCAATAGTAACAAATTCTATTTTAGAATTAGCTTTTTCTGACGGAACAACCCAAGGCCTTGACTATGAGTCACGAGTGACTATTTTAGAAGTCAACAACCTCAAACTCCCTAAAGATGACTCCACAAAAATCTCCGACCATGAGCGTAATTCTATAGCTCTCATGTTTGCGCTTGGTGCTTTCTGTACTCACTTTGGAGAACGAAATGAAAATGAAGATACAATTGAGTTCTTCGATGAAGCTTGGATTCTAATGAAATCCGCAGAAGGAAAAGCTGTAATTAAAAATATGCGCCGTATTGGACGCTCTAAAAATAATACTTTAGCACTGATTACACAATCTGTTCATGATGCAGAAAACGATGATGATACAACTGGTTTCGGAACAATCTTTGCATTCTATGAAAAATCAGAGCGAGAAGATATTCTAAAACATGTAAATCTCGAAGTTACTGAAAACAATCTAGAGTGGATTGATAATATGATTTCTGGTCAATGTCTTTATTATGATGTTTACGGAAATCTTAATATGATTTCAATTCACAATCTATTTGAAGATATCGATATGCTTTTGAAACCAATGAAAGCCACTGTATCTTCAAGCCTCGAAAATAAATACGCTAGTTAGGAGGTGAATCTATGCAAGAGGCTTTTGACAAGCTCAAGGGAGTGGATATCTTCTCTCTTAAATCCTACATGGAACCAACGGGTTATGCATCTTTTAATGGAGCTTGGGTTCTCATCAATGAACTTTTTGTCAATCTCTTCTTTTTCATCCTCAATGCTGTTGTTGGCTTTTTCTCTTTGTTCATCCGAATCCTTGAAAGTATCGACCTTTACAGCTCATATAAAACTTATGTTTTTAACGGTGCAAAGAGTCTATGGAATGGGTTTACTGGTTCAACAAAAGGGAATGTTACTGACCAATCATTAGTTGCATTACTTCTTTTGATACTTGGTTTTTATCTCTTCTACCAGTACTTCTTTTCTAAAGGCTCGTTTGCTAAAACACTTCTTCATGTTTGTCTAGTCATTCTACTAGGATTTGGTTACTTTGGTACAATTGCTGGAACTTCCGGAGGGCTTTATCTTCTTGATACCATCAATAATGTCTCGAAAGATGTCAAACAAAAAATTGTAAGTATTAAGGTGGACTATGCAAAAGGAAAATCTGTAAAAGTCAGTGAATCTATGGCGGATAGCTATATAGCTGAAACTTCCTATAAAGCCTATCTTTTTGTAAATACTGGCCAAGAGAACGGAAAATACAAAAACAGTCAAAATGGAAAAGAAGAAGATTTCGACGATAGCAAAGTGCTCGGAACTAGTGATAGTAAAGGAAATTTCACTGCTGTAAAAACAAAAGAACGTTCTCAATATCTAGACGAATTAGGAAATGGTGCTAATGAAGATGGTGAAAAGAATCGTTGGGTCTCTGCAATGCCAGATTTTATCTTTATACGCACATTCTATGTCATCTTTAAGGTATTAGAAGCATTTGTCTTAGCACTACCAATCATTGTTATTCAATTATTAAATATAATCGCACAAATTATAGTGTTAACAATGATTCTCATATTCCCAATCGTTCTTCTTATTTCTTTTATTCCTCGAATGCAAGAATTAATTTTTGGGGTTCTTAAAGTTATGTTGGGAGGTTTAGCCTTTCCAATAATCTCTAGTTTATTAATCTTGTTAATTTTCTACATTGAAAAAATTGTAGAAAATATGATTATCACTAGTTTTGATACTATTTTGAAGAATCTGCCATCCTTAGTTCTACTCGGTCTAGTCTTTAAGTTATTAGTTTCGGTAGTTGCTAAAGGTGTCATCTACTTCCTGATCTGGAAGTACAAAGCTGAATTAATTCAATTTATCCTTGGTTCTAAAGCTAGATTAGTAACATCTGATATTGGTAATAAGATTGAGAGTGGCGTCATAAAAACAAAAGAAATTACATCTCAAATTCCAACTCAAAGCTTGAAGACAGCTCAACATCTTGGAAACTTTACTCTAGCAGGTGCTGGATTTGCTAGTGGTATGGTGATGAATAGCAAGAGCCACTTCCAAAATATCGGCTCCTATTTTACACAAAAAGACACAACTTCACCTATAGAGAATTCGCAGTCTAAACCAACTGAAAATCCAATTTCTCCAAACCCTTCTGAAATAACTGATCCTCAAATAGAAATCATTCATAAAAACACTCAAAAACCAGCGGTTCATTCCACTAACCAACAAACAGCTACTCCGACATCCAATGATGAATTTCAAACTCTGAAGGAAGAAAGAATTTCACCTTTCAAGCAGCATAGGATCAATAATATTGAACAACAATTAGAAAAATATAAAGATACTCAGTCAATGTATAAAGCACAAGGTTCAAATGCTTTCACTCGTGCTTATCGTAAAACAATGACACGAGATAACAAATTGAAAGCAAATATCGAACGACGAAATAGACTGACTCAACGACTAAATCAACTGAGAGGAGAATTAAATGAACATTAAAATACACTCAAGAACTGCCTTCCCAAAAATTCTTGAAGAAGCACTTTACCAAGCTTATAGAGAAGGAAAACGATCTGTCGATTTCCTTCTTTTATTTCCTGTTTTAGAGGAAGAGCAAGAACAAATTATTGACCAAGTTATATCTCATGCTGTCGTTTTGGATGCTAAATGGAGATTTGGAACTGTCTTATTTACTGCTTATATTAAACACTAAAATTAGAAAGGAGATTCTATGAAAAAACTAAAATGGTATCTATTGTCCTTCCTCATTCCATTAATAATTCCAGTCTTTGTAATTATAATCTTCATGGGAGTAATTGGAGGAAGTGCAAATAGTTCTTCCACAACATCAAAAGATTTCAAATATGCTGAGCACTGGTCAGACGGAGATCCATATACACATAATCTCCTTGTTCATCGTTATGGTATCAAGGCTGAACAATTAGACGGCTTTTTAGATACATTAGGAATCTCCTTTGACCGAAACCGTATTAACGGGAGAAAACTTTTAGAATGGGAAGCTAAGTCTAACTTAGATGTTCGTGGAATTGTAGCAATCGCATTAAATGAAAGTTCACTAGGAACGGCTGGTGTAGCACGAAATCCTGGCGCTAATATGTTTGGCTTTGGTGCATTTGACTCCAATCCAGACAACGCGAAGAACTTTAATGATGATATAGCAGTTGTTAGTTTAACTAAGCAAACAATTATTGGAAACAAAAACGAAACCTTTAAAATACAGGACGATAAAGCTCTCAAGTATGCGAATGGAACTCTTAATAGTTCTATAGATGGTGGAGTATATTTTACAGACACTAGCGGTTCCGGAAAACGGAGAGCAGAAACCATGCAAAAACTTGATCAGTATATAGATGAACATGGAGGAACTCCAACAGCTCCGAAGGAAACAAATGATACTGGAACCAGAGTCAGCTCAAGTGAAATTCCATCAGGATATAGCATCACACAAACCATTGATACGACTAATTACATAGCTAGTAGCTATCCCTGGGGCCAGTGTACCTGGTTTGTTTATAATAGGGCAAAACAACTTGGAATTACATTCGATCCCTACATGGGGAACGGTAATCAATGGATGGAAAAATCTGGGTATTCAACCACTAAAACACCTACAGAACACTCTGCACTATCATTCTCATCAAGTCAAGCTGGAGCAGATCCAGTATACGGGCATGTAGCGTTTGTAGAGCAAGTTAAATCTGATGGTTCTATACTTATTTCCGAATCGAATTTTAAGGGACTCGGAATAGTCAGCTATCGAACATTCGATGCAGAATCAGCTAAACAATTTACATATGTCTTGGGACATTAGAAAGGAGAAAATATGTTAGTACAATTACCTGATGAACAAACTCAAGAAATTCAACAAATGATTGCAACTCTCTTGAAAAATGAAATCCATCACTTTAAAGAAGATATCGGGGCAGACAGTCCTTTTCTTAATAAAAAGCAAACTTGTAATTATCTGGGTGTATCTAATAATACTTTAGATATCTGGATTGCTATGGGACTCCCTTATATTAGAATTGGAAAATCAATTCGTTTTAACAAAGAAAGTATCAATCAGTGGATGACTCGATTAGAGATAAGCGCATAAGGAGGCAAAAATGGGCATTTCAAAAACAAAAAATGGATCCTATAGGCTTAGGGTATATATACCCGACGACGTCCAAGGAAAGCTGGGGATTGGAAAACGATTTGAAAAAAGATTCAAAACTCGCAGAGAAGCAAAGGAAGCAGAAATAAAGTTAGCGGTTGACATTGAAAATGCACGTTTAGGAAGGTCATCTACTTTATCTCAAAGAAAAGGAGACATCCTATTCAAAGATTTTTACAAAGATATTTGGCTTGAACCCTATAAAGCAGGGCAAGCCACTGCTACTATTAAACCACCTACAGCAGTAACTGTCTGTCAGACAGAAAATCTCTTCCGTTTGCAAATTCTTCCAGTCCTAGGTAATTATTCTATTGATCATCTCAATGAAAATAAACAACTAGTTTTGTCACTTCTTACTCCACTATCGAATTCTTATGCCAATTTTAAATCCATTAGAGGGTACGTCAATTCTGTCTTGGACTGGGCAGAAGAGCTTGAATATATTCAAGTCAATAAGGTAAAAAAGACAATCAGTAGAATTAAAGCTAATAAAAAATTAGCCCTCAAAGAAAGTAAAAAGTTTGAAGACCTAGCATTAAATGAGGAAGAACTTAAACAATGGCTACAAGCATTTGATGACGATCTAAAAAATGATCGAATGGAATTAAAAGATTATGCTTTGTTCTATACGACATTCTTTTTATCAGATAGAAAATCAGAAACCTACGCTCTCCAATGGAAACATATCAATTTTGAAAAAAATGAAATTCTCATTGAACAAGCATTAGACAAATTCGGGAATGTTAAATCAACCAAAGGAAATAAAAAAACTCTATTTAAAGCACCTAAAGAACTAATGAATATCCTGACCGATTGGAAAATAGAACAAAAAAAGCAACTAAAGCTGTTTGGAATCAGACAGAATGAAAAGCAATTCGTTTTCACATACAATAATAGAACAAACGGTATTAACGTTCCACTTCATATTGATTATCTTAATCATCGAATGAATTCTATTCGAAGAAGACATCCGGAACTTCCTCCAGCATCTCCTCACAAATTAAGACACACCGGAGCAACTCTGGCAAGACAGGCTGGAACATCATTAAATGCTATTTCAGAAGCACTTACTCATAGTGACATCCAAATAACGAAGACTTATGTCAATACTACTGAAACAGTAAATCAAACAGCAGGAGAAATAGCCTTTAGAAGTCTCAAAAAGTAATAGTGTGAACTTGGGGTGAATTTTGGGGTGAACTTTAGTTTTTTGAACAAAAAAAGACATCCAAGAAATAATTCTTGAATGTCTGTAAACGTTGATATAATCGTGTTGATTAACGTTTTGAGTGCAGTGGTTGCCATCCAATCAAACATCGCTTCGCTTGTTTTCTTGGGGCAACTGTGCATAGCATATCTCTATGCGACTAAAGTCGCTAGAGCTATCCTAATTGCGCACCGCCAGTTCTCATAGAAAAAAACACCTTGCAAGATGCAAAGTGTTTTCGTTTGTATTCTGCTGTCCAGCAACGAATTAACGTTTAGAGAACTGGCTAGCTTTACGAGCCTTTTTCAAGCCTGTTTTCTAGTATTTTTATATCTACTGGCAGATTATCCGACTTATCCCCATCAACATCTGACTCTAACTCAACCTCTGAAGAAATCCTAATATTGCGTACTTTGATATATTCGATATTATTGTTACCTACTAGATCCCCTTTTTAATAAATCTGGGATAGCCGATAATTTAGAAATGATGGATGAATCCTTTAAAATCAAGATATTTCCATATTCATCTGTATTTTCATCAAATAGTTTTTTGTCTGCATAGTAATTAGATAGAAGAACTAAGACCTGAGTAGCTTCACCTTCATAATTGCCATTTTCGCTTTCAAAAGGTAATAATTACTTATTCATAGCTTGGCGAATCAGTTGCACCAGCCAAATTAATTGTCTTGACCGACAAATAAAGCGACTTCTTTCAAGGATTCGACCATAAGGAAACAGTTGGCAGATTCTATAAAAGCGTCGATGTGATTCGGCACGCTCATCAGACTCGCTACACAGAGCTGGTACATAATATCTGCTATAATTTTCTGGAAGATTTGGTCAAGCGGTCTTTTAGCCGTGTGACAGGCATACAGGAAAAACACTATTTATTTACTTTTTGCACGGGAGGCTTTAAGAATCTGATGGACATCTTTCTTGATAGTCACTCAGAGTCTCCAGAGTGTCTGGGCTGGGATATGGCAAAGATATACCGCTGCCTGAAACTGTTCTTTAACGCTGATAAACGCGACATATCAATTAAAATGTCGCACTAAAATGATTGAAAAATGATTGAAACTGTATTATAATGAATGTGTATATTTAGAAAAGAGGTACTAACTATGGAAAACCTAGTAGTTTCAGTCTTTAACACTGAAAGCGAAGCTTATCAGTCCTTTGCGGATTTGAAGGCTTTCCGCCAAACTCAGACGACCAAGGTTGCTCAAATCGCCTTGGTCAAAAATGAAAACGGTCACATCGTTGAAAAAGAACGCTATGACTTTGAAGATTCAACGACGGATGCAACCCTAGAAGGTGGCTTGCTCGGTGCAGTTATCGGGCTTTTGGGTGGTCCTATCGGCGTCTTGTTTGGTTATGGTATTGGCAGCCTCTATGGTTTGGCTGCTGGTGATACCGTTGATACGGCAGAAGCTGGCTTGATTGACGTTGTGTCTCAAAAATTGATCGACGGCGAAACAGCCGTTGTCGCCTTGGTGCAAGAAAACAACGAAGCAGTCATCGATGCTTACTTCACCAAGTACGACACCCAAATCGTGCGTTGGGATGTAGCAACCGTCGTAGCTGAAGTTGAAGCAGCCCTGCAAGTCCAAGAAGACCTCTACAACCAAGCGCGTGCGCAAATGAAGGCTGAACGTAAAGCAGATCGCAAGGCCAAACTTGAAGAGTTCAAGGCAAACATCAAATCAAAATTTGATAAATTGAAAGCCTAACGTCTAAGCGTCTCATAAATTTAAATGTGACTGAGACACCATTTAAAATTTATGTGCGTCGGATTCTCACAGTTAAATAATTGCGTTGACAAATCCGTTACAGCCGTTCTTCCATTCTTTGAAAAGAGTGTTTAATAGACAAGAAATCTGGACTAGTATTGGTCTGGATTTTTTTGTGAATATAGAGGTCATAGCTTTTTGACTATGCTTTGTTATAATTAGAAAGATTTTAAGTTTTATCAAGATGAAATCAGTCAGACGCAGGCACCCTGAACTAGCACCAGCTTCCCCACACAACTAAGACATACTGGTGCGACACTCGCAAAACAAGCTGGGGTTTCTCTTGAAGCCTTCTCAGAAGCTCTTACTCATAGTGATAAAGAGATTACAAAAACTTACGTTAATATCAAAGATAAAGTCAATCAGACTGTAGGTGATATTGCTTTTCGTAGTTTAAAAAATTGATGGGGTGAATATGGGGTGAATTTTGGGGTGAACTTTGATTTTTTGAAACAAAAAAGACATCCAAGAAATAATTCTTGAATGTCTGTAAACGTTGATATAATCGTATTGATTAACGTTTTGAGAATTGTGATGCTTTACGAGCTTTCTTAAGACCTGGTTTCTTACGTTCAACTTTACGTGAGTCACGAGTAAGAAGTCCTGCGCGTTTCAATGAATCGCGGAAGTCTGGGTCTACTTGAAGAAGGGCACGAGCGATACCGTGACGGATAGCTCCTGATTGACCAGCGTATCCACCACCTACAACGTTAACGAAAACGTCGTATGAACCTACAGTTGAAGTAACTGCGAATGGTTGGTTGATAACAAGACGAAGGTCAGCGTGTGGGATGTACTCTTCAACATCTTTTTTGTTAACAGTGATTTTACCAGTTCCTGGAACAAGGCGAACGCGTGCAACAGCGTTTTTACGACGTCCAGTACCTGCATATTGTGCTTGTGACATACTTTATTGTTCCTTTCCTTAGATAAGTCCTGAAATATCAAGAACTTCTGGTTGTTGTGCAGCGTGAGTGTGCTCAGCTCCAACGAATACTTTCAATTTCATACCTTGAGCGCGGCCAAGAGTATTGTGTGGAAGCATACCTTTAACTGATTTCTCGATCAAACGTACTGCATTTTTAGAACGAAGTTCACCAGCAGAGATTGATTTCAATCCACCTGGGTGGTTTGAGTGAGTGTAGTAGATCTTATCAGATGCTTTTTTACCAGTCAATTTAACTTTTTCAGCATTGATAACGATTACGAAGTCACCCGTATCAGTGTGTGGTGTGAATGTTGGTTTGTTTTTTCCGCGAAGTACGCTAGCAACAACTGCTGAAAGGCGTCCAAGAGGTACATCAGTTGCGTCAACAACGTACCATTTGCGTTCTACTTGGCCTGGTTTAGCCATGAATGTAGTTTTGTTCATGATTTCTCCTATATGAATATCGTTTTTGTTTACAGGGCGGATGTTCCGGTCCGCAAGTTATTTGAAAGGTTCCGGGGCCTTACAAATGGGGTAAACAATACCGTCTACTATTGTATCAAAATTCTCAGATAAAAGTCAAGAGATTGGGAAAATATTTTTTTATTTCTGCCAGATTTTCAACCTTTTTTCTGCCTGCTCCTGAAGGATTATCTGAAAAATTTTAGAGACTAAGTAAATAGCGCAAGTCAAGAATAGCGTTACCACTAGATAATTGATCAAACGACCGTGGTCTCCAACCAATGGTGGTCTTGTCAAAAATCCATAATCTCCACCTGTTACTAAATTGACCATGAAAATCAAGGCATTGAGCGAAGACGTGATAATTAGGATTCGTTTGAAATCCAGTAAACTAGCATCGTAATCCTTCAAGAGATAAATCAAGGAATTTCCAAAGAGAGCTAAGTGTCCGAAAATAAAGGACAGGATGGCAATGTGGGGGAAGGGATAGGGATCTGGCACTGGATAAATAAAAGCTGCCAAAGTTCCAAAGGTTCCCAATACAGCAAAATACTGCTTGACTCTAGAGACACCCGGAGTCAAAAGCACTACAAACATAGCCAAACGGCAATGATAAAAGGGTAGACTTTCTGTTAAAGGCATCTGATTAACCAAATACCATCCGTAGAGCAGGATTAGCTGTACCGCCTGTAAAATCTGGAAAAATCGTTGACAGACTTTTTTCTCACCATAACGGTAGGCAAGAAATACAGTCAATGCTAATAAGGCAAATAGACTTCCATACCAAAGAAGGTCAAATTGGGGTGGCTCCGTCGGCTGCGTGCTAAATAAAGCATCCCAAAAATTCATGTAACTTTCCTCATTTTCATATAAGCCAATCTCTTACTGATTTTTATAGAGCCTAGCTTACATTTATTTCTTATATTTTTGTGTAAAAGAAACTGTCGATCTTAATATAAAACAAAGCTTCTAATCGACATATTGTTCCCGCTCACCCTGATAGACCTGCCATAGAATTTCCATTTGTTCTTTGGTTATTCGTTTTTCAGATAGGGGAGGAAGACTCTTGATATCAAAAAATTCAAGTTCTGCAATTTCTTGATTTTCTTGAAATTGTCCATCCAATAACTGACAGTCAAAGACGAACTTGGCATACTGCTTGTTCTGAAGTTGAAAGCGATTGGTATCAAAAACTGCCAATAAAGAGCCTACTTCTGCAGAAAAGCCTGTTTCTTCCTGAACTTCTTTTCGGATATTTTCCTTGGGAGAATATCCTACCTCGCCAAAGCCACCAGGTAAGGCCCAAGTATCCTCTCCTTGCCCTCTAACCAAACAAATCTTCTGATTTTGAACAATCCATGCCCTTACATCCATCAAGGGAGTTGCATAGCTACCTGTTGGTTTTAAAATTGCAGTCAATTCCTCTTGATCAAGCTCTGTTTGATCCTGCAAGACACTCCATAAAATCTGACGTAAATCCTCATAACGTTCACGGTCATAAGGATCCTTGGAATAGGTCAACCCAGTATCAGTGATAGCTAACATTCTCTGAATAGCTTTGGCGAAATCAGTTGTGCTCATTTTCTAGGCTTTCTACTAGCTTGGCTAGATTCATAGAGTTGGAACCTTTAACCAGAATCTGGTCATGTGCGCCAAGACTTTCCTTGACCTGCTTAACCATGGCTTCAAACTGGTCTTCCTCAGCTGTTTTCTTGAAGTAGTAAACATGACCGATTGGGAACATTTGACTAGCTAGTTGAGCCAAATCAGCAATGTCTTCACCGTAGAAAATTACGGTATCAAGGACATCGGGTGTAATGCTCAAAATCATTTGATTGTGGAGTTGAACAGACTGGTCTCCAAGTTCCTTCATATCCGCCAGAACTGCGATTTTCTTGCCACCTTCATTGGCCGGGATAGCTGAAAATGTTTCTAAAATCAACTTCATGGCAGTTGGATTGGCATTGTAGACATCTGATAAGATATCTGCCCCATTGGCAGCTTTTTTCCACTCGGTACGATTGCGGGTCAATTCTAGATTTTGGAAGGCTTGACCAATCTGCTCCTCAGTCACTCCTTCTTGCAGGGCAACATAAGATGCAATCATGGCATTGGTCGCATTGTACTTACCTGTTACTGGCAAGTCAAGAGCCTGCTCCAAGAAATTAGCCTTGAAAGTCAAGCTATCCTTACGCTCGATTAAGTCTGTAATTTCTAGTTCTGCACCTAGGCCAAAGCGAACCACTTTTTTGTCAGTAGGTAGATAATCCTCTACAATGGGATCAGCTGGTGCTAAAAGCAAGCCCCCTTTCTCCATACCATCAGCGATTTGCAATTTCCCTTTGGCAATCTCTGAACGGTTCTTAAAGAAGGCCAAATGAGCTTCTCCAACCAAGGTCACAATAGCTGTCTTTGGATGAGCCAATTCAGACAAAAGATGGATATCTCCCAAGTGATCCTGTCCCATCTCCAAGACCAACTTTTCAGTATCATCCGGCATATGGAGAACTGTATAAGGCAGTCCAATCTCGTTATTGTAATTTCCTTGCGTTTTGTAGGTTTTGTAGCTTGCAGAAAGCAAATGGGCCAACATATCTTTGGTAGTAGTCTTACCGTTCGAACCTGTAACAGCTAAGACATCGACACCTGTTTTTTGAAGGTAATAAGCTGCAAGAGCTTGAAAGGCTGTCAAAACATCATCTACTAAAATGTATGGATGATTTGCCACTTCCTTCTCTGACAGGGTTACAGCAGCGCCATTTTCAAAGGCTGTCTCAATAAAATCATGTCCATCACGCGCCCCCTTGAGTGGCGCAAATAGATCCCCAGCTCCAATCAAGCGACTATCAAACTCTGTCTTGACTAACGGGCTGTCCGCATAGCTTGTCACATCATTTTTTGCACTGACAACACGCGCAACTTCGTGAATCGTAAGTTTCATGTTTACTCCTTTAAAAAGGGGCAGGGAGTCTTGCCCCGCCCTTATAGCTATCTTTATAATAGGTGCGCTTCACGCTTGTTAAAGCTCTCTTTAGCAAGATTAACCAAACGTTCGATTAATTCTGGATAAGAAATTCCCATATTGTCCCAAAGCAAGGGATACATAGACCATTGAGTGAAGCCTGGCATGGTATTTAACTCATTTAGGAAGACTTCTCCCTTATCTGTATAGAAGAAGTCGCAACGCGACAATCCAAGTCCACCGATAGCACGGAAGGCAGTTTCGGCATTTTTACGCATAAGAGCTATTACATCATCGCTAATCTTAGCCGGGATATCCATGGTGATCTTGTTATCGATATACTTGGCATCATAGTCATAGAAGGCTACGTCTTTGACAACTTCACCAGGAAGAGTGCTCTTGACATCATAGTTCCCTAAGAGACCAACCTCGATTTCACGCGCATTTACACCCTGCTCCACTAATACACGACTATCGTACTTGAAGGCAAGCTCTAAAGCTTGGCGAAGTTCCTCTTTATTTTCAGACTTAGAAATACCAACACTAGAACCCATATTGGATGGTTTGGTAAAGACTGGGTAACTTAATTTTTCCTCAACTTCTGCAATCTTAGAAGCCAAGTCATCCCCTTCAACAATCCCTACGTAAGGAACTTGGGCAATCCCAGCAGATTCCAAGACACGTTTAGTCGTGATTTTGTCCATAGCAAGGCTTGAAGACAAGATGTTGCAACCAACATAAGGCATTTTCAAGACTTCTAAGAAACCTTGAACGGAACCATCTTCTCCCATAGGTCCATGAAGAACTGGAAAAACAACCGCTCCTTCTTCGTAGATAGCACTTGGAGCAATTTTCTTGTCCCAATCGATCGTTTCATTGGTCATGAGACGTTCGTCTTGTCCAGGAGTTTGGGTAAATTCTTGGGTTTTGATAAAGTCTCCAGACTGGCTGATAAAGAAGGTTTTTACTGCGAAACGATCATAGTTAACCGCACGCATGACACTCTCAGCTGACAAGACAGACACTTCACGTTCTGCACTGCGTCCACCATATAATAGAATAATTGTTTGTTTCATATGATTTGTTCCAATTCTAATAGAATACTCGTCCTTTAGTATATCATATTTGTCATTTTTTTTAAACTTGTACAGCAAAAAACAAGAAAAGAGCCTGAATCAAAATAGGATTCAGCCTCTTTGTCCTTTTAAATGATTGTCTGCTAGTTCATTGCATCTATCCTTAACCTTACAGACTAGAGTTCTGTACGATTTTCGATGGCTCTTAAGAGTGTTACTTCATCTGCATACTCGATATCAGCTCCCACCGCTAGACCTCGTGCTAGACGAGTAACCTTGATTCCTGCAGGTTTAAGAAGTCGAGAGATATACATAGAAGTCGCCTCACCATCAGCAGTGGCATTGGTCGCGACGATGACCTCTGAAACCTCGCTATCCATAAGACGCGTCATGAGACTCTTGAGATTGATGTCATCTGGGCTAATCCCATTCATAGGGGAAATCAAACCGTGCAAGACATGATATAGTCCGTGGTATTCTTGGATATTTTCCATAGCAGCGACATCGCGGCTATCCTCCAGAACCAGAATCGTTGACTGATCTCGACTAGGATCGGTACAGATGGAACAAGGATCATCATCCGTCAAACGTCCGCAGATTGAACAATAGGTCAATTCTCGTTTAGCTGCAAGGAGATTTTTAGCAAATTCATTGACGTCGTCATCAGACATCCCAATGGTATAAAAGGCCAGTCGGGTTGCTGTCTTAATCCCGATACCTGGAAGTTTAGAATAGCTGTCAATCAACTTAGCAATAGGTGTTGGGTAAAGCATGGCTTCCTTTCTAGTTCATTGGATGGTGTTGGTTGTACAAATTGATAATGTCTCGGGCAATTGAAGGTCCGATCGTATTGCTGAGATTGGTATTATGCGGAAAGACAACTGCAACTGCAATCTGAGGGTTATCTGACGGAGCATAGGCAACCGCATTGGTATTGGTAGCCTTTTGACCATCGGCTACATAACTTTCGGCTGTACCCGTCTTACCACTGATAGAGACAGTTGCCCCATCTAGAAGAGGACGACCTGTCGTAAGAGCACTTGTTCCGTGCGACACTTGGTAAAATCCTTTTTGTAGGATGGCCATATCTGACTCAGAAATATTGATTTTATTCATTTCGGTGCTAGTTGTTTGCTGAATCAAATTTCCTAGACCACCTTGCTCATTATTATCATAGACTCCTTCTACGATATGAGGAGCCAGGCGAACACCATTATTAGCGATTGTTGCTACATACTGGGCCAACTGCATTGGTGTGTAGTTATCAAACTGTCCAAAAGCATTGTACAGATAATTAGCCAAGTCAAAGTTTTTAGGAATAAATCCTGTTGATTCCTCTGGCAAATCAATCCCTGTAGCAGCACCCAAACCATACTCACCAAAAGTTGCGCGTAGTTTTCCCATGGCAGACTCTAGTTGGTCGGTCTTAACTGTCATATCCGGTTGATAGGTTTGGCCCATCATTCCTAGGGCAGTTTGAATCATATAGGTATTGGATGAGTATTCCAAAGCCTCGACTGCTGTAATCGGGAAGGAACCGTAAGCAAGAGTATACCAAGAATTGATAGCTGGGGATCCTTGGAAAACGATTGGCTGGTCTGTCAAGGTCTGGTTCCCTTTTAAAACACCATTTTCCCATCCCGAGCTGATGGTAGCCGCTTTAACGACAGAACCTGGAACAAAGACATTGGTCACAGTCCCCAGCGAGTCTGAGGTTAAGTCACCCGTTTCCAGATTATGTTTAATTCCTGACATAGCTAACACAGCACCAGTCTTAGGATTGAGCGCTACTGCATAGACACCTTCAGAATATTTTGCTCCACCATTTGATAGTTCCGAACTGAAGTAACTTTTCAGAAGATTATCCACACTGTCTTGGAAGGTCAAATCAATGGTCAATTTAATGTTTTTGCCCTTGCTTCCTTCTTCGACATTTTCCACACTCTCCATATCACCATATTTATCGAGATGGATTTCTTTTACGGTGCGCTTCCCTTGTAGAACTTCTTCGTATTGTTTTTCTAGATAAGAAGTTCCAACACGGTCATTAAGTGAATAGCCTTTTTGCAAATAAGCATCCACATCCTCAGCTGGAAGACCTGATTTCTCACTAGAGACACTTCCAACGATAGATGAGAGAGATGTTTCTAAAACCTTTCTATCCCACGAAGTTGAAATGCTAATACCAGGTAATTCCTTGGAAGCTGAAGCAATGATGGCCACCTGTGTGTCACTTAATGGATCGGTTTGAATATTTCCTGTCGCAAAATTACCAACTGCATTGAGCTGGTTAAAGAGGTAGATAACCTTCTTTTCATCCTCTGAATAGTTCAGTTGATCAGAAGTGATACTCTCAGCAGCATTGTTATAAAGTTGAGCTTCAGATAGTTGATTTCCATCAGAATCAAAACGTTTATCCTTAGGAAGAGCCTCTACCGTTTTTTTATAGACAGCTGGATCTGCTAGATAATAATCAGCCATTTGACGTTCTGTCAAATCTGGCGAGGTAACTGTTACATACGTTAAGAGTTTAGTGGAAATATCCTTTAAATCAGTAGCTGTCATCTTATTGCTTCGTGTGAAAGCTACTACTTGTTTAACGGTATTTTCTACCAAGGGTTTTCCAGCCGCGTCATAGATTTCTCCACGAGCAGAGCCCGTTGTTACCCTAGTTTGGCTAGCAGATGCTAACTTAGCTTCATAAAAATCCTTGTTCAAAACTTGCATATAGAGCAAACGACCAATGATGGTCATGAAAAGCAAAATAACGATTGCAAACAATAAATTAAGCCGAATCGGTATCGAATGGCTATTGAATTTTCTCATACAAATCAGTCTCATTTCTAATCAAAATCTCAATTTCCATTGTACCATAATTTGAAGAGAAAATTATGGAAAAAGAAAAGACTTTTCCTTTTTATCCCAAAAACAAAGCAACTGTGGTATAATAGAAGTAAGCGCTATTTTATTTGTTAGGTTTTATTGACAAATAATGTTTAACAAATAACTACAAAGGAGTCCCATGAACAAGCCAGACATCTCTACGATTATTGATCTTCACTTTGAAGAAATGACCGATTTAGAGCAAGAGATTGCCCGCTATTTTTTGCAGGCAGATACCATTCATGATGACTTGTCTTCTCAGCAGGTCACTCAAAAACTTCATATTTCTCAGGCGGCTCTCACTCGTTTTGCCAAAAAATGTGGCTTTACAGGTTATCGGGAATTTATTTTCAAATACCAGCAACAAAAGGATACCCTTTCCGTTCCACAACAGGATATGAATCCTTTGACACAAAGAGTCTTGAGAAGCTATACAAATATCCGAGAAATGACACAAGAATTGATTGATGATGACCAACTGGAGCGCATTGCCCAAATGATTGATCAATCAGAACGCGTCTATTTTTTTGGGACTGGAAGTTCTGGCCTCGTTGCACGTGAGATGAAATTGCGTTTCATGAGACTTGGAGTCGTTTGTGAGGCTTTGATAGATCCAGACGGTTTCGCCTGGACAACAAGTATCATCGATGAAAAATGTTTGGTCTTTGGTTTCTCCCTTTCAGGAACAACTCCATCCATCATTGACAGTCTACTAGACGCTCAAGATATGGGGGCTAAAACTGTTCTTTTTACTAGTACGCCTAGCAAGGAAACTCAGGCATTTACAGAAACTGTACTGGTAGCAAGCCAGAGTCAGGCTTCCTATATCCAACGCATTTCTGCCCAACTTCCTATGTTGATCTTAATCGATCTACTCTATGCTTATTTCCTAGAAATTGATCGTGAAAGTAAAGAAAAAATCTTTAACAGTTATTGGGAAAATAAAAAACTAAATGGCTATCGTAGAAATAGAAGGTCTAGATAAGCCTCCATCCCTTTCAAGTGAACAATCACATCAGCAACCAGCGATTAAAGTCGCTGGTTTTTAGTTTGCTCAAGTCCTATAACTAATGACTTATGCACATAGAACTCTACACCTGCTACCTTCTATAAAAAGTCTCTATAAGTCTCTAAAGTTCTATAGTTAGTTGGTTTAAAAACTGTAGGGATTATAGAGATTTGTAATGATAGATAAAACAGCCCCGCAGTAAGATATTACCTATGTTTGAAATTTATAATACATATAGATTGAGATAAACCTCATTATACTTCTCCCTTATGAGTATATTCTTAAAAGATGATTAAAGAGTTTTTCAAAAATTCAATCCCCCTTAAACTTGAGCAAGTCAAACCTATCACCTTACTTCATCTAAAGAAACGCCATTCCCAAAATTTTCAATGTCGGAAATTCATAGTATTCGACTCACCTATCGAAAATAAAACTTACCAAACATCAACTCTAGTCTGATAAAAAGAGAACTCCCACTCTACTAAACACTTTCTTTGGGTTCTTCCATTTGTTGTGATTTATGAGGAACTTTATCTCATAGAAAGACTTTTTGTTTTCCAAATGCATAAAAAGAGGCTGGGTAAAGATCTTTAAAATCAGAAAAACGCATAATATCAGATATTCAAAAACCTTGATATTATGCGTTTTATGTTGAAAAGATTTTCTAAATGTTATCCCCAAAGTGGGGGATAGCCACTCTTTTCTATGACTTAAAGCCAGATTTGATCGTCAATGTGAGTCGTTATTTTAAACAAAGTAACATTACTCTCCTAAGAAAGATGACTATTTTTCGTCTTCCTTCTTACGACGTCCAAGTGCTGCCAATCCTACAAGTCCTGCAACTACTCCGAGTACAGTTGATCCTGCAGATGTAGTTTCACCAGTATTTGGAAGTTGTTCCTTAGCCGATGTTGGATTAGCTGGTTGTTCCGAAACTGGTTTATCTGGTGTTGGGTTCACCGGTTTACCTGGTGTTGGATCCACTGGCTTACCTGGTGTTGGGTTCACCGGTTTACCTGGTGTTGGATCCACTGGCTTACCTGGCGTTGGATTCACTGGTTTACCTGGTGTTGGATCCACTGGTTTACCTGGTGTTGGGTTCACCGGTTTACCTGGTGTTGGATCCAGAGGCTTATCTGGAGTTGGCTCTACAGGTTTGTCTGGAGTTGGCTCTACAGGCTTATCTGGAGTTGGCTCTACAGGCTTATCTGGAGTTGGTTCTACAGGTTGTCTGGAGTTGGCTCTACAGGTTGTCTGGAGTTGGCTCTACAGGCTTGTCTGGAGTTGGTCTACAGGTTTCTGGAGTTGGCTCTACAGGTTGTCTGGAGTTGGTCTACAGGCTTATCTGGAGTTGGCTCTACAGGCTTATCTGGAGTTTCTTTAAGTTTGTACACATATGTTACATTCTTATCACCTTCGATAACCTTACCAGTTGTTGGGTCTGTTGACTTCAAGTGACCTTCGTCGTCTACTTCACCTACTGTGTAGTTTCCTGCTGGGACCAATTCATAAGTCTTACCTTCGAATTCAATCTCTTGTGGACGGTTGTCTACAACTGTATCGTAGTCTTTGTCTACTGGTTGAGCATCTTCGTCAGTCACATCTGACTTGATTGTCTTGCCTTCTGTATCTACGTAATGAACATAAACGTTACCCTTAGGCTCAGCTGGTGTTTCTTTAAGTTTGTAAACATAGGTTACATTCTTATCACCTTCGATGACTTTACCTGTTGTTGGGTCTGTTGACTTGAGGTGACCTTCGTCATCTACTTCACCTACTGTGTAGTTACCAGCTGGGACCAATTCATAAGTCTACCTTCGAATTCAATCTCTTGTGGACGGTTGTCTACGACTGTATCGTAGTCTTTGTCTACTGGTTGAGCATCTTCGTCAGTCACATCTGATTTGATCGTCTTGCCTTCTGTATCTACATAGTGAACGTAAACGTTACCCTTAGGTGCTACTGGCTCTTCTTTAAGTTTGTATACATAGGTTACATTCTTATCACCTTCGATAACCTTACCAGTTGTTGCGTCTGTTGACTTGAGGTGACCTTCGTCATCTACTTCACCTACTGTGTAGTTACCAGCTGGGACCAATTCATAAGTCCTACCTTCGAATTCAATCTCTTGTGGACGGTTGTCTACGACTGTATCGTAGTCTTTGTCTACTGGTTGAGCATCTTCGTCAGTCACATCTG